>CANHTV010000028.1 GCA_947463285.1 Verrucomicrobiaceae bacterium
CCACGGCGGCAGCATGATCATGATCGCCAAAGGCAATCGCGGCCAGCAAGTCACCGACGCCTGCAAAAAGCACGGCGGCTTCTACCTCGGCAGCATCGGCGGCCCAGCCGCCATCCTCGCGAAGGAAAACATCAAAAAAGTCGAAGTCGTCGAGTTCCCCGAACTCGGCATGGAAGCCATCTGGAAGATCGAGGTGGAGGATTTCCCGGCATTCATCTTGATCGACGACAAGGGGAATGACTTCTTCCAGACGGTGGGTCCGGGGTGCTCGGTGAAGCATTGAAGACTTCAGTAGTCGTAAGCCGACAAAATGGAATCCACCTTCTCATCTTTGAAGAAAATGGAGAAGGTGGATGGTGTCTCCGACCTGTGTCTTGCTTCACGTGAACCGTAGGAGTTGACGTAAAAATAGTGGTCTGCTTTGCCCGCGCCGTGGGGAGGCCCCAGCAGTTCCAGCACGGCGTTGCGAGACATTCCCTCCGTAATGTGTGAGCGAATCTGATGAGCCGACCATTCGATTGCCTTTGGTCTTGTGACGAGGCGCCATGAGGCCAAACCGACCAATGCTGCGATGCCAAGAAGGATCAGCACGGCAACAACCCGAAAAAATGGTTTCATAGCAGCCAAGGACATGTCTGGAACATAAAGGTTCCACGCATTGAGTGCCAAGCTGAAGTTCATTCTCCCGAGCCGGAGGCTCAAAAGACATTAGCCGGTGGTGAAACCACCGGAAACGAACCGCCCCAGACGGCCAGCGCCCCGGCAGGGGCGCGAGAAGCGTCCGAATGTTCACCGGTGATGTTGCCCGCCAGACCCCGCGTGCCCTTCTCGCGCCCTTCCAGGGCGCGATTCGTGTTTCGTGGGCGTTGTCCGGTGGTTGCACCACCGGCTAATTTCTTTCGTGCCTCCGGCACGGGCACCGAATTCGTGATTGCCATCTTTCCTCGGAACTGAAACCATCCCGCATGGCTTCGACGCATCTCTCGTTGCATTACCATCTCGTGTTCAGCACGAAAAACCGGGAACCCTGGCTCTCGCCGACGCATCGACAACGCGTTCACGAATACATCGGCGGCATCCTCCGAAATATGGATGGCGTGGCGCATGCGGTGGGTGGCACGGGCGATCACCTCCACATCGCCGCCGGTCTGCGGGCGACGCATTGTCTGGCGGATGTGATGCGGGAGGTGAAGAGCGAGTCTTCACGCTGGATTCACGAGGAACTGCGACTCGCGGGCTTTGCGTGGCAGGAAGGCTACGGGGCCTTCACCTTTGCCGCGCCCGATTTGGAGGCGGTGCGGGCTTATGTTTTGAATCAGGAGGAGCATCATCGCGTGAAGACGTTTCAGGAGGAATACGTGGCGATGCTGAAACGCGGCATGGTGGTGTATGAAGAGCGCTTTTTGTGGTAGGGGGCGAGGCCTAGTTATTTGCTATCAATTAAGACTAAATTGATAGCAAATTGATACATGAGAATGCTGCGCACTCCACCACTCCTGCAGGAACTGGTTCACAAGGTAGGGCTGGATCGGTTTTAGGAGCTTTTTTCCCAAAAGCTACCCGATGACCGATACCTCCACTGGGACGAGGTTCGTCATCGTTCACCCCCCGAAGGCATGACCGTGGAGGAATGGTGGCTCAGTCTGAGGCATCATCGACAAAGCCAGTCCAAAGCTTTGCCTTTGTCCGATGCCAAAGGCGGATCCTTTGCATGGTTTTTGACGGACCGAATGCTTCTCATTCTCCATAAGCTCGACATGGGAGCCGGGGGGCACCGTTTTAATGCCAGCCCAAGTCACGAATCCTGCGACCCGTGACCAATATTATGTCAGCAGCCTGATGGAGGAAGCGATCACCTCCAGCCAGATTGAGGGAGCGGCCACCACGCGCGAAGTCGCTCGCGACATGCTGCGGAGCCAGAGAAAACCGAGGGATAACAGCGAGCGGATGATCCTGAACAATTATGTTCGCCTAAAACCTGCCAGAGCAGAATCTCCTCTGGCGCATCTGCCGCTTTTCGTGACAATGCGCGTCCGCATGACTCGCAAAACTCCTGAACAACTCCGCTCCTGGCGCTGGTATGGCCGTGATGAACTCCGCTCTTTTGGACATCGCTCACGAGCGAAACAGGCGGGCTGGGGCGCTGAGGATTATGTCGGGAAGCCGGTGATTGGCATTTTGAATACCTGGTCGGAACAAAATTCCTGCCACATGCACCTGAAGCTCACTGCCGATGCCGTGCGGCGTGGCATTCTCCAGGCGGGCGGACATCCGATGGAGATCCCGGTGCTCTCGGCAGGCGAGATGCTGACGAAACCGACGGCGATGTTTCATCGCAATCTGCTCGCGATGGAGACCGAGGAAGTGCTGCGCGCGAATCCTCTCGATGGCGCGGTGCTGCTGGGTGGTTGTGACAAATCCACACCAGGCCTGCTCATGGGCGCTTTCAGCATGGACATCCCCGTCATCTACATGCCCTGCGGCCCGATGATGAAGGGCAACTGGCGTGGGGAGACGCTCGGCAGCGGCAGCGATGTCTGGAAGTATTGGGATGAAAAACGTGCGGGCAATCTGAGCTGGGAGCAGTGGTGCGAGATTGAGGACGGCATCGCTCGCGGCCCCGGTCATTGCATGACGATGGGCACCGCCTCCACGCTCACGGCATTGGCCGAGACGCTCGGTCTTTGCATTCCTGGCGCGTCTTCCATCCCCGCTGTGGACAGCGCGCATCTGCGCATCGCGGCTGAGGCTGGCAGGCAGATCATTGAGAACGTCTGGCATGACTTAAAGCCCTCGCAGATCGTCACGGAGCGCTCGTTCGATAACGCCATCGCGGTCGACATGGCGCTCGGTGGCAGCACGAATGCCATCGTGCATCTCATCGCCATGGCCGGACGACTCGGCATCAAGCTGCCGCTGGAGAAATTCGACGAGATCAGCCGTCGCGTGCCGCTTTTGGCAAACCTGCGCCCGGCGGGCAAATACCTCATGGAGGAGTTTTATTTGGCAGGCGGCATTAAAGCCCTGCTCAATGGCATGAGTTCACTGCTCGACATGAGCGCCCTGACCATCACCGGCAAGACGATGGGCGAAAACGTCGCTGGCTGTGAGATCTACAATCTCGATGTCATCCGCACGCCGGACAACGCCATCCAGCCCGACGGCGGCACCGCCATCCTGCGCGGCAATCTCTGCCCCGATGGAGCCGTGATCAAACACGCCGCCGCCACGCCTGAACTCTGCCAGCACACCGGCCCCGCACTCGTCTTCGATAGCTATCCCGAGATGAAGGCGAAGATCGACGACATGGATCTCGACGTGACGAAGGACACCGTGCTCATCTTGCGCAATGCCGGTCCGGTGGGTGCTCCGGGAATGCCCGAGTGGGGCCAGCTCCCGATCCCGAAGAAGCTCATCCTGCAAGGCATCCGCGACATGGTGCGCCTCAGCGACTGCCGCATGTCCGGCACCAGCTATGGAGCCTGCGCCCTGCACATCGCGCCCGAGTCTGCCATCGGCGGACCACTCGCTTTGGTGCAAAATGGCGACCTCATCGAGCTCGATGTACCGAACCGGAAGCTGCACCTTCACGTCAGCGATGAAGAGCTGGCCAAACGCCGCGCCGCCTGGAAACCCGCCCCACCGCGCTATCATCGTGGCTACGCAAAGCTCTTCGTCGATCATGTCACGCAAGCGAACGAAGGTGCCGACTTCGACTTCCTCCAACACGGCCCCGCCGTGCCGGAACCAGAGATTTTCTAACTCCCTGCCCGCATCGCCGGCAGGGAATCTCAAACTCACAGAAGAAACCGATTACTTCGTGCCTACACGCCAGAGATTATTCTCTGTGCGTATCAGAAGATCGTCACCCACGACGGCGTAGGAGGCGAGTGACCGCTCTGCCAGTTCGTTTTTTGCCAGCACGGTGAAGGTTTTACCGGGCTTCACGACCACGCCGAGACCCTTTTCGTCCTGGAGATACAGTTTGCCATCGGCATGAAGAATGGAAGCACTGATGGGACCGGTGCAGCGCTCTTGATAATGAGCGGTGCCAGTCTTCGCATCGAGACAGGAGAGGATGCCATTGTCGGCCACGAGGTAGAGTTCATCGCCTGCGACGACCATGCTCGGATTATGCGGGGCGTATTTCTCCATCTTCCAAGCGATATGCGTGTCGGTCACGTCGCCCGTGCCATCCACCTTCACGGCGATGACGGTCGGTTTGTCATAACCCGTGGCGATGAAAACCATGCCATGAGCATAAACAGGGCGCGGCACGACGGAGTAACCCTGGTCGTATCGAGCCTTCCAAATTTCCGTGCCTGTTACGGGATCGAGCGCATTCACCACGCCGCTGCCAGGCGTGATGAGCTGGCGCTTGCCATTCACATCAATCACGAGCGGCGTGCTGAAGGAAAACTTGCGTTTCGCATCGCTCTCGCGGGCAAACTTCCAGCGTTGCTTGCCAGTCGTTTTATCGAGCGCGATAACTGCCGGATCTTTGGCGGCATCGGCATTGTAGATGAGCAGATCGCCTTCGATCACGGGGCTACCTCCATTTCCGTGAACAGGCTCATAGGCAAACTCACGCGTGCTCCACACGAGGCTGCCATCGGCGGCATTCAGACAGGCCGTGCCCTGATGGCCAAAGTGGACGTAGAGCTTGTCAGCTTCAAAAACCGCCGTCGGGCTCGCATGACTGTTCTTCTTGTGGATGTTTGGCGCTGTGGCGGCGGTCTGGGGGAAGACTTCCTTGTCCCAGATCACCTTGCCATCCACAGCGGAAACACAAACGGCACGCAGGCTGCGGTCGATGACCGGCTTCTCTTCACCGCCGACCGGCACGGCGCTGGTGATATAAATTCGGTCTCCAATAACGACCGGTGATGACCAGCCAACGCCCGGAAGTGCCGATTTCCAGACGATGTTCTTGTTCAGGTTGGGATTCCATTCTGTTGGCAGGCCGATGGTGGCGCTGTTGCCTTGCTTGTCTGGGCCACGGAATTCGGGCCAGTCTTGAGCGAGGGCGGCGGTGGCCGTAACTAGGAGGATGGGATGGATGGGGCGCATGGGAGAAATATGAGAAAGGATGTCAAGCGAGCTTCCAGCCTGCCCGTGGCTCACGGCTGAGGAAACGATTCGCGGCTTCGTTGTTCGTGATCTTCATGGCTTTGGCATCCCAGAGGATCTTGCTGCCTGCGCGGAAGGCGACGTTGCCTAGATGGTTGGCTTCGCTGAGAGGGCCGGCATAACTGAAGGGGCTGCCGGTGGGCGTACCATTTTTGATCGCGTTCAGCCATTCGATGTGTTGTCCGGGAGAATCGGCGATGAAGGGTTTCGGGCGCTGGAAGTCTTTGAAGGAGGCCTCGGGGAGGAGGATGTGCTTGCCGTAGTCGGAAAGCAGCATGCCTTTGTCGCCGATGAAGAGCACGCCACTGTTCCACTGGCTGATGAGCGGATCGTTCTTCCACACCTCGGGTTTCGTGGCTCCTTGATGCCAGTGGATTTTGCAGGCGGGCATCTCACCACGGGCTCCATATTCATAAACGGCAGACATGGTGGCGGGTGCGATCTCGGGATGCGGCTCGGGGCCAAAGGCTTCGATACTGAGCGGTGCGTCGAGCTTCAGTGCCCAGAAGGGCAGATCGTTCCAGTGGCTGCCGAGATCCGACATGGTGCCATTGCCGAAGTCCCACCAGCGGTACCACTTCGGGCCAGGGAAATAGACTTCGTTGTAGGGGCGATACGGTGCCGGGCCGAGCCAGAGATCCCAGTCGAGGTAGGGCGGCGGAGTTTGCTCTTCCTTCGGACGCTCGGTGACAAACACGACGTCTTTGTTTTTCTCCGCGTCTTCCTGACTCTGCAAACCCCAGGCGCGCGAGACGCAGACGTGAGCCTCAGTGACCTTGCCGATGGCACCGCTCTGGATGAGCTCGACCACACGGCGGTAGTTCGGCATCCCATGAATCTGCGTGCCCATCTGAGTGACAACTCCGGCCTCAGCGGCAGCCTGGGTGATCAGTCGGGCTTCCGCGACATCACGCGTGAGCGGCTTCTCACAATACACCGGCTTCTTCATCTTTAGCGCAGGCATCGTAGCATAGGCATGCGTGTGCTCCGTGGTGCTGACGACGACCCCGTCGATCTCCGATTCCTTGATCGTGTCGTAGAGCTTGCGGAAATCACGGAAAGCCTTCGCACCTTTGAAGGCATCGGCAGCACGGTCGAGGTTCTCGCCATTCACATCGCAGATGGCAATGACGTTTTCGCTGGGGACAGGCATCGGCGCTGAAGCTTCCCCAGCCTTGGCATTCTTCGGACGCATGACAGGCACGCCGACGAGTCCCTGAATGTTCGCCGCCCCACGCCCCCCGACACCGATGAAGACGAGGTTCAGTCTGGAATTCGGCGAGCGAGCGCTGGTGATGGCTGGAAAACCAAGCGTCGAGGCAGCAGCAAGGCTGGTTTGCGCGAGGAAGTGACGGCGGGAAGAAGGCTGGCTGGGCATTTGCAGCAAACGGCCAGCCAAGTCTGGGTCTTGCGATTTCACGATACGACAGGGAGCCCTCTTGATTCAGGCTTGCATCAGCAGAAAGCCACGCCATCGACAAGGCCGACACGTTTTCCGTAATGCCCCGCGAGCCTCTTTTGCCATGACCCAAGTGACCGTATATACCGATGGTGCATGCAGCGGAAACCCAGGTCCTGGCGGCTATGGCGTGCTGATGAAAAGTGGCAAGCACACCAAAGAGATGTCCCAGGGATATCGCAAGACGACCAATAACCGCATGGAGCTGCTGGCGGTCATCGTGGCTTTGCAGGCACTGACCCGCCCCTGTGAAGTCACGCTCTACTCAGACTCACGCTACGTCGTCGATGCCATCGAGAAAAACTGGGCGAAAAGCTGGAAGGCACGCGGCTGGAAAAAGGCGGACAAGCAGCCCGCTCTCAATGCGGACCTCTGGGCTGCAGCGCTGGATCAGCTCGCCAAACACAAGGTCAAGCTCGTGTGGGTGAAAGGCCATGCCTCCAATGAAGGCAACAACCGCTGTGATGAAATCGCCGTCGCGGCATCACGCTCCGGGCATCTCTTGATCGACGAAGGTTATGAGCAGGCCAAGCGCAGTGAGGCGGCTTTGATTTAAGCTTTTTTGCGTCGCCATAGCAGGCCCGCCATGGCCAGCAGAAAAAGAGCCGCCGCCATCATCCACCGGGTTGGTGACGCTCCCGGCCCTTCAGGTTTTGCCTGGATTTCCACAGTCGCAGGCAGTACCTCATCCGTGCCCACCCCCCCCCAGTCAGCCGACATGAGCAGATCAATGCCAGGGTTCTGCTCCTTGATTTCACAAGAGCATGCACCACACAGATAAGCCGCTGCTTCATGGATATTATTGGCATGGAGACCCTTGCCGATGATTGGCTCCAAGGCCCGCCCACGGCCGAAAATCGGGAAAACCATCGGCTCCTTAACGTAATCGACCAGATCTGGCTCGATATGCATGAGCATGGCGATCAAAGCCGCTTCTTGCGGATTCTGCCGACTCAGGCGCAGGGTGGAAAACTCAATCTTCAGCGGCAGGTCAGATTGCAGAATATCCGCATTTTCATGCAGCTTTTTAGGATCCCTCGCTTCATCCTGAGTGATCACGCCATCAGGCAGCTTCAGTTTTTCCTGAGCCGCTTGGAGCCCTGCCTCCATGACCGCCGCTGCCGCATTGTCTTTGGCGACATCACCTGACTCGATCAGCAACCACACGGCCGACTGACCCGAAAGGAGCCGCTGTTTCAGTGTTTGGCGCATGGGTGAATCCAGCATGAGGCGCAGGTTTTCTGCGTTCATCGGGGCCGTCCAGATGGGCTGCGCAGATGCCTGCCGGAGTTGGCGTGGGTAATGAAGCTGCAAGGAATCAATGCCCGGCGTCACCTGCACCTCCGCATTTGTCAGGGCATCCATCGAGACCTCAGCTGGCGCTTTCACGAGATAACGGCCCGGCTCCCAGCGCTCCAGCGCATAGCGAAAAACCGGCACCTGACAGCCCCAGACCGTCGCAGCTGCGAGCAGAGCGAAGGCAAGAAGGGTTGTGCGAAGCTTTGATAAAATCATCCGTAGATGTAAGCCGCCCATGCTTCGATTTTTCACCTTCTTTGTCTTTACCGCATCGATCCACGCCGCCGACTGGCCGATGTGGCGTCATGACACAGGTCGCACGGCCTGGACCACGCAGGCGATGCCAGAGAAGCTGGATCTCATCTGGTCACGCGAGCTGCCGCCGCTGCGGCCAGCATATAAAGAGACGCGGCTTCAGTTTGATCGCAGCTACGAGCCGGTCGTGTCTGGAAAGAAGCTCATCGTCGGGAGCTCGCGCGAGGATTGCCTCATCGCCTTCGATACCGACACGGGCGCGGAAGTCTGGCGGGCGCTGGCGGATGGCCCCGTGCGGTTCGCGCCGGTCATCATCGGCAATCTTGTCCTCTTCGGTTCCGACGATGGCGTGATGCGCTGCGTGAAGCTCGTCGATGGCTCGGAGGTATGGTCAAAGCGCGCCGTGCCATCGAATCGAATGCTACTCGGCAATCAGCGCCTCATCTCCGTGTGGCCAATTCGCGGCGGACCTGTTGCCAAAGATGGTCGCGTTTACTTTGCCGCGGGTGTTTGGCCGCTGGAGGGCACATTCGTATTTTGCTGGGATGCGACGACGGGTAATCAGATCTGGTGCAACGACCGCTGCTCCTACCTCTACGGCATTCATCCGCATCAAACCGAGGCCATGGGCGGCCTCGCACCACAAGGTTACCTGCTCATCGACAGCGACGACCTCGTGGTTCCATGCAGTAACGCTTATCCCGCTAGGCTCGATCTCAAAACCGGCGCGCTCAAAGAGTTCGAACTTCCGTCAGCGGGCCGGCTCACGGGCGGATGGTTCGCCTCCACACCCGATGCAAAACAAGCCGCCAAGCTCAAACGACGCGGCCTGCTTTTCGACGACGCCGTCAACGTGAAGCGCCACGAAGACAAACCCCGTGCCGAAGGCTCAACCGGCATCCAGCGCTCGCTCCTCGCCGCTGACAAAGCAGTGTCTTTCGATACCTTCCCCAACGCCCATAGCGTCGTCCTAGCCGACGACAAAGTCTTCGTCGTCACAGTCGACGGCATCTTGAAAGCCCATGGCACTGCCAAAGGCGAAGCTAAGGAATGGAAGCGCGAGATCGTGATCGACAAGGCCGAGGAAGAACTCGCCAAGACCATCATCCAAGCCGCTGGCACCGATCGCGGCTACGCCCTTCTTACCGAGGCAGGCAAACCCGGCTTCATCGAGTCGTTGCTGACGCTGAGCCAGTTTCATCTCATCGTGCTGAGCGACGACACCTCCCTGAAAGCCCGCCTCGCCAAAACAGCCTTCTATGGCGAACGCGTGGCCGTTTTGCCGACGAAATCCGAGCTGCCGCGCTACTTCGCGAATGTCGTGATCGGCTCCAAAACCATCGACGATACCTTGCGGCCTCTCGGTGGCAAGTTGATTAGTCTAGATGGCAAATTGCTGGAAACTCGAGGCTCACTCTCCGGCAGCACGAACTACCTCGCCGACTGGAAACCCAGTGAAGACCCGCTCGTGCAGGCTCCGCTCGGGGTGCTGTGGTTTGATGATGCGCTGAGCAACTTCAAGCGCTCGCCGCAACCGAAGGTCGTCGATGGCATCATGATCACGGCAGACAAGGACTGGCTCGATGCCACGAACCGCAAAGGCAAAGTCGATTACAAGCTGCTCGCTCCCGTGTTCAGCGACATCTACACCGGCCGCGCGCTCGATGAATACGAGGCTCCTGAGCTTCGCGCCAAGTTTGGCAGCGTTGATAGGCAGAGCATCCAGCCCGCACAGTATCGCCCGCCATCGCAGAAGAATGATTGGTCGCCCGATCAGCCGAAAGCAGGTCTGCGCACCAATCCACTCACTGGCGAAAAAGAGCCGCGTGTCTTCCCGAAAAGCTACGGTTGCGACGGCGGGTTCGATTACGGCAACATTTTTACTTTCCGCAGCGGCACCGCCGCTTTTTACGACAAGCAGGTCGAGAGCGGCACCGTCCACATCAGCGGCCCCCGCAGCGGCTGCACGAACAGCATCGTGCCCGCCGGCGGCATCCTGAACGTCCCTTACTTCTATGAGGGCTGCACCTGCAGCTACCCGCTGCCCATGGCGCTCGCGCTTTACTCCATGCCGGAGACCTTTGAGCAATGGGCCACCTGGGGCCCGGTGCCCGCCGCATCTTTGAACGGCAAAATCGAGCGCCTCGGCATCAACTTCGGTGCCCCCGGCGACCGCAAAACACGCGATGGCACCCTGTGGCTCGATTACCCAAACGTCGGCGGCCCCTCTCCTGAAATCCAGGTGCGCACCGAGCCCGAGAAGCCCGAGTTCTACTACCAACACTCCCTGTGGATGAAAGGCGGCGAAGGCTGGCCCTGGGTCGCCGCCAGCGGCGTGAAAGCCCTGCGTTCCACCAACATGTCCGGCCTCAAACCCGGCACCTACAGCGTCCGCCTTACCTTCGCCTCACCCGACGATACTAGACACGTCTTTGACATCGCTATTCAAGACCAACCTGCGCTCACCAAATTCGTCCTGCCCGCCAAGATGATCGCCACGACTCAATCCATCCCAAATATTCAAGTCACCGATGGCACCCTCACCGTGAAGCTCACCCCCATCGAAGGCGAAACCCTCCTCAGCGGCATCGAGATCATTCGCGAAGGCTTGAAGGCCGGTGACGCAACAACTACTGATCGTTAGGCGAGTTTTCTTTCTTCACGCAGGGCCAGAAGTTCATCAAAGACGGAGCTGAGTTCTTCGCCTTGGATCTGCTTTTCTTTGAGGAGCTCGCGGAAAACTTCCCGAGGCTGAAGGTCGTGCAGCGTAGGGCCGGTGGGCTGCCAGGGACTGCAAACGCTGGCTGGGAAATCGGCGAGGACTTTCAGCACCTCAAAACGACCGGCAGCGGCCTCGCGAACTTGGCGGTCGAGATCGGGCTCGGGGGCTTCGAGTTTCACCGTGATCTCCGCCCAGCTTCCAGCGGGTACGTTTTCAAGATCAGCCGCCAGCGTGGCTCGGCTGACTGTGCTGCGAATGAGACGGCGGCTCGTGGGAATGGGGAGCAGGCTTAGCGGTGACAGGCCCGCCGCCGAATCTGTTTCAAAGATGACGACCGATTTCGCATCCGCAGCCTCCGAGAAGCTGAGGGGAATGGGCGAGCCGCTGTAGCGCACGGTTTCCTGACCCGCGACTTTTTGAGGCCGGTGCAGGTGGCCGAGGGCGGTGTAATGAAAGCCTGCAAAGATGTCGGCACCCACGGCGCCGAGGTTGCCGATGTGGATGTCACGCTCACTGTCACTGGTGGCGGCACCGAGCACGGTAAGGTGGCCCATGGCGATGATAGGGCGCTCTTTGGCGATGGCGCGACAGGCGGCGAGCTGGGCGGAATAATGATCCCGGATGCCATGACGCACATGGTCCTGAACCTCTTGAATGCCTTCTCCAGCGCTGGACTGACGAAGATCACGCTCGCGCAAAAAGGGCACGGCAGCGACGACGGCACCGCCGAGATCGACGACATTGTCCCCGGCCTGGCCGAAAACATGGACGTCAAAGCGGCGCAGCAGTTCACGCGGCGCATTGAGGTGGGAGGCGGAGTCGTGATTGCCGCCCGTGATGATGGCTTTCACCGTCTTCAGGTCAGCGAGACGTTTCAGGAAATCAAAATAAAGCGCGATAGCATCCTGTGGAGGATTGGCCGCATCAAAAACATCTCCACTGAGCAGCAGCGCGTCGATTTTTTCGGTGCGCAGCGCTTCGATCAGCCAGTCGAGAAAAGCAGCATGTTCTGTCAGTCGCTCGCGCTCGATGAGGCGCGCGCCGAGGTGCCAGTCTGCCGTGTGGAGGAGTCTCATGGGGGCGGCGAATAAAGGACCTGCCTTCGTGAGGCGCAAGACGCAGGTGAAGACGGCAACGGCTGAATTTCTAGAATGGAAGTGAAAGAGCGGCACGAAGCCTGCGTTTTCCGGCGTCGCCACATCCCCCCAAGACCATGAAACTACCCCTCACCGCCCTTCTGCTCGTCTCCATCGTGACGGGTGCGCGTGCTTTATCCTTGGAAGAGGTCCAGGCCAAGGCCCAGCAGATCGACCAAATGGTCACCGCCAAATTGGCGAAGGAAAAGATCCAGCCCAACGAGGCCGTGACGGATGATGTTTTTGTCCGTCGCATCTATCTGGACATCGTCGGGCGCATCCCATCACTGAAGGAAACGACTTCTTTCCTGGCTGACAAAGCGCCGAACAAGCGGGCCAAGCTGATCGACGAACTGCTCTCTTCAGACGGTTACACCCAGCATTTTTTCAACTTCTGGGCGGACATCCTGCGCCTGCGTTCCCAGCTGGCCGTGGGCAACAGCCAGCCTGCGGGAGCCGCCTACGCAAACTGGCTGCGCAAGGCTTTGGACGAAAACATGCCCTATGACAAAATGGTGCGTGAAATGGTGACCGCCGACGGCAAGACCTATGAAAACGGTGCCGTGGGCTACTACCTGCGAGATTACAACATGCCGCTGGATAACATGGCCGTGACGACCCAGGTCTTCCTCGGCACCAGCATGGTCTGCGCCCAATGCCACAACCATCCCTTCGATAAATGGACGCAGATGGATTATTACCAACTCGCCTCCCACAGTTATGGCATGACGGGCACAAACGGTCTCGCCAATCCCCTGCTGGCCCAGGCTTTTTATGGATCATCCAAGAAAAAGACCAAAAAAGGCGGCCCAGCCATATCGGCCAAGCTTCCTGCCGGTTTGGAGCGCAAAGACATGAGCAAGGCGATGAGCGAGATCTTGCGGCCGCTGCGCTACAACACGGTGCTGGATCAGACCGATAAAAAGACTCTTGAGCTGCCTCATGATTATCAATACACCGACGCAAAGCCCAAGCAGGTGATCGCGCCGATGATCCCGGCGTCCTTCACCAAGGATGGCAAGATCGTCAAAGAAGGCCAGAAACCTATTGATGCCTACGGTCAGTGGATGACCTCCCAGGACAATCCACGCTTCACGACCGTCATCGCCAATCGCCTGTGGAAAAAAGCCATGGGCCTCGGCCTGATCGAGCCCGTGGATGAAATCACTGACTCCACCGTGCCGAGCAATCCGCAGCTCATGAGCTACCTGGAGCAGACCATGAAAGACCTGAACTACGACATGAAGGCCTACATGCGCATCGTCTTCAACAGCGCCTCTTATCAGCGTGCCGCCTACAGCAAGGAAGTCGAGCTGGGTGAGGTTTATCACTTCCCAGGCCCGGTGCTGCGCCGCATGTCCGCCGAGCAAATCTGGGACAGCATGGTCACGCTCTACAAACCGAATGCCGATGCACCGAGCATTGAAGCCCAGGTTGACCGAGACTCCACCATCCGCCGCATCGAGTGGATGGACCGCGCTTTGAATGCCCTCACCCCACAGGAACTCGCCAAAGCCGCTGCTGCGGTCGCCGCCAAGCAGAAACAACTCGCCGTCGATGTCCGCGAGGCTCAGCTCAAACTCACAGAAGCCACCAAAAACAAAGACGAAGACGCCATCCGTGCCGCCAAACGCGTCGTCAGCAACCAGCGCAAAGCCATCGACGAAGCCGCTCAGGAGATCGTCTTCACCACCGGATTCAAAAAATTCGCCCAACTGGCCCGTGAAGGAAAACTGGATGAGCAGATCCAAGACGCCGAGTTTGCTCAGGAAATCGCCACCGCTATTCGAGGCAAAGAAGGTGCTGATCTGGAGCTGGACGAAGCCCTGGCCATCTACAACAAACAACTGCGCAGCCGCTTGACCGAGCAGCAAAAAGCCCGCCTTAAACGCGATGCCGAGCAGATGAAAGCAGACACGAAACAGGAACTCACCGCATTGAAAGCATGGGAAGGCCTGCGCGATAGCTTCATGATCCGCGCCGCTGATCTTCGCAGCCCGGCTCCCAACGGTCACTTCCTTCGTGAGTTCGGGCAGAGTGACCGCGAACTCGTGGAAAATGCCAATGAAGACGCCACCGTCGGTCAAGCGCTCATGGTTTTAAATGGCAAAACCTTCGGTCAGCTGATGAATCCCTACACCATCATCTCCCGCAGCCTGCGCAAGGCAGCGACACCAGATGAAACCATCGACACCATCTATCTGGCCCTTTTCAGCCGCAAAGCCTCAGCGGACGAAAAGGAACTGCTGAAGAGCGTGGTCGCCGACAACAGCGTCACCAACAAAGGCGATGCCCTCTGGGCCGCGCTGAACACGCGCCAGTTTTACTTCATCCAGTAAGCTCCCGCTTTCAGCCTCTGCTGTTTTTGACCATCAAGGCTCAGTCATTCAGACCTTGATGGAAAATGGGAGAGCCGGAAAGAAGCAACCACATCATCAGCACCAACGGGCCGTCATCCCTTAGCACAGCGGGCTGGCCGGGCATGAACGCTCGCCCTCCATTTCTGTGCGGCCTGAAAGGCTGCGACACCCAACTCGATCATCAAACCATAAGACTGCCAGCCCGGCATCTTATCTTTGGTTCATCTCGGCACGAATCCGAGGCGCGGAACGAGACGAGTCAGACAACGAGGAAAAGTTGTCCGGAGGGCGCGATGAACGAAGCGAACGAGTCAACCTGCGGTCCCACATGCGGGAGAAAGCCGCACACTCCCTTGAGGCAGGGGAGGGAGCTTGTTGGTGGTTGGCAAGGCACGGAGTCGCGAGCTTTGCGAAGCGCTGGAGTTGGTTCGGTGGGCGCTGCCGCCCATCACTTGCGCTTTTTCACCAGCAACGACAGCAGGCAAGTTGCAGCCACGATCAGCACAACGATGATGCCCCACGGCGTTGATGAGGCTGGTTCTTCGCTCGGTGTCGCATCGGCTGCCTTCTTCGGTGATGACGATTGCGGAGTTGGCGGAGGATTCACCACTGGCGCTGTTTGTTTCGGCGCATCCTTCGGCGACGATCCAAGCGCAAGCGGCCAGAGAGCCGTCAACTTCATCATCTGGAGGCTGCTGGGCTGCGGCTTGTCGGTGTTGATTGCCTCCAACGAGATGCGGGCGAGATTGCGGATGTCTTCTGGTGCGGCTTGATCCTTTATCAGAGCTTCAAAAGCAGATTTCGCTTTGGCTGCTTTCGCTCCATAAGCTCGAAGAACTTGAATGGCATGCCATTGAATTGGTGAAGCTTTCAAAGCTAATTGAATAAGATCATCCAAAGCCATTTCTGGTTTAGTGTCAGCCAAAATACTGGCAGAAGAGTGAAGGGTTTTCGAGTCTGTGCTGGTCTTTAAAAGATCTAATGCTTGCTGCCAAATCCATTCCATTTTGCGCTGAGTCTTGCCTAGCGTTTCGAGCATCTGAGCTTTTACTTTGGTATCACTCTGAGATTCTATTTTGGTCTGAAGAAAGGCATCCAAAACATCTACTGGTGGTGAGGAATATGCGATGGCTGTGAATACGGCAATGCGAGTTCCATCATCTGCATTATCAAGTTTTGAAGTCAGGGCTTGCTGAAAATTATTTGAATCTTCAATTGAAAATTTTGGCATGCCTCCCGCATTGCTTGCTGCCTGTAAACCCATTACAAGAAACGCAGCCGAACGAGCGGCCTCTCTTTGCACCATCTCAGATCTATCGTTCAAGCTAGCTGTATAAAGCCTCAAAATATCCTTTGGATCACTCAAAAAACGATCTGGTTTCGACCTTAAAATGGCGATCTTATCTTCCGGCGATTTTGTCAGATAATCCTCCACTGTAGCAGCCATGCTTGAGTGAATTAGAAAGGTTAGCATTAAGCAAAATGGTTTAATTGTCATGGCAGCGATTTTGAAATTTCGTTGATCTCGTATTCACCATCCCCGAACAATGACCCAAGTCCTTCACCTGTGGCCAGCGGGTCATGTTGATAGACACGTTTCCCATTGATGTATATTTCATAAGCGGGGAATCCATCGTGAATTCCTTCTATCGAGTAAGTTCCAGCCGCTTTATCGATGGTGATTTTTATATTGTAATCAATTGGAGGCGAGTCGTCTACAAGCGGGTTGCTAGCCACACAAACACACTGAACTTGGAGTTTTTTGGGTGATAAGTATTTTGTTTCTGCGATTTGAACCTGTGTTTGAGAAGCGGTCGCCTTGCCAATCATCAGTGGGGCTCCTGTATCCGTATCAGCCAAGGCCGCCGCAGTTATGTTGCCGCTGGCATCCACCGATGTATCATGATCAAATGATTTCGTTTCGCCGATGTGAACGTAACGGTCACTGTTGCCATTACCGTCTGCATTCGCACCAAACGCATTGTCAACGAGGCCGTTGGAATCAATGGCTTGGTCTGCAATGACTTGGAACTTCTGCTGTGTTCGATGTGAACCATTTTCATCCCAGGTAGCACGAGGCGGAGTGCCAGAGTTCCGATTGTCGCCTTTGAAAAGTGTCTCGTTAAACGGTCGAGGATCTTCAACGTTGTTGTGAGGGATAAAGGTGTTGATGGTGACTAACTCCACCGGCAGTAGGCTATATGAGACAGTATAATCACCATCTGCATCCACGGGGTTTTGCAGTGAGTAGGATAACATGATCGGAAATACATTCGATCTGTCCTTGCCTTTGGGAATCGTAAAAGTGTAATTGCCGATGACTTCC
>CANHTV010000029.1 GCA_947463285.1 Verrucomicrobiaceae bacterium
AAGTGAGCTTCAAGGTCAAGACTCACGACAAAAGCCCCATCGGCAAACAGAACAATCTCTTCGTGCAGGTAGATGTCCCCGTTCCCGGCGGCACCACAACACACCGTATTGCCTTGGGCTCCATTCTGCGCATCGACGCACCTCGCAAGGTGGTGACACCACCACCAACAGCCCCCGTCGTTGCAGCCGCAAAACCCAAAGAAGCTCCTAAGCCAGCCGCGCCGAAAGTGCTAAGTCGCCTTGAACAGCTCCGCCTTGAAGCGGCAGGTGCCAAGTAACCTAGATTTTGAGATAAAAACCTCCGTTAAAGCGTAGCAGATACACCAAACCCACGGTCAATCCCCCATGACTCGCCTTCTTCATTTTTCATATCTGTGTTTTATTGCCCAGATGTCAGTCGCCAGCATGGCCCTGAGTAATCCTGCTCAGAATCCTGCCAGCGCACCAGTGCCCGCTGCAAACGCTCCTGTGGATTTCGCCCAAGTGCAGTCCATCTTGGAAAGCAAGTGCTTGGAGTGTCACAATCCCACCAAGATTAAGGGCAAGCTGCTGATGGATACGGCTGAGGCCTTACTCAAAGGGGGCGATTCAGGCCCAGCCTTGGTTCCAGGCAAGCCTGATGAAAGCAGCCTCATCAAACGTCTTGTCTTACCAGCTGATGACGATGATGTCATGCCCCCCAAAGGCGGCCCTCTGCCAGCTGATCAAATCGCCTTGCTGAAGCGCTGGGTCGCAGAAGGTGCCAAATGGCCGCAAGGGGTGGTCATGCGTCACAAATCTACCGAGGAACTGAAAGCTTTGGCCGATCTTAACGCCAAGCTTCCTGCTCTTAAAAAGCTGGAAATTTTCCCAGATAAATTCGCGCTCGAAACCCAGCGCGACTTCCATCGCGTGGTCGTCATGGCGACCTTCAATGATGCCACGACACGCGACGTGACTCGTTTTTCGAATCTACATGTCGCTGATGGCAACCTTGCCAAACTCGACGGCGACACCCTCAAGCCTGTCAGTGATGCTGGTTCCACAGAACTTGTCGCCAACCTCGGCAGCATGAATGTGAAAGCCGCAATCTCTGTGAAAGACGGCAAAAAAGATCGCCCCATTTCCTACCATCTGGATGTGATGCCCGTCTTTCTGCGCGGCGGATGTAATCAAGGCGGCTGCCACGGAGCAGCTCGTGGTAAAGACGGCTTCCGTATCAGTCTCTTCGGCATGGACCCAGATGGTGACTACACTCGCATCACGCGAGAAATGGTCGGCAGACGCGTGAATCTAGCCATTCCGGAAGAAAGCACACTCGTAGAAAAAGCCGTCGGCAGCGTCCCACACTCCGGCAATCAATGCTACGAGCCTGAATCTGAATACAACAAAACCGTTATCGAGTGGATCAGCAATGGTGCCGTGAATGATCAACCTGGCTACGCCAAGGTCACAGGCATTGAGATCTTCCCGAAACAAATCGTGCTAGAAGGCCCAAACAACACTCAGCAGATCACCGTTCGTGCATCCTATTCTGACGGCACTGATCGTGATGTCTCCAAGCTGGCTTTGTTCATGTCCAACAACGACCCGACCGCCAGCATTAACAAACAAGGTCTCGTCACCAGTGGAGACCGCGGTGCTGCGTTCATGCTTGCACGTTTTGACGTTTACAGCGTTACCGCCCAAGTACTCGTCATCCCGGCAAAGCTTGAATACGAACGCCCTAAATTAGTCGAGACCAATTACATCGACACTTTGGTTAATGAAAACCTCCATAAGTTGCGCATCCTGCCCAGCGGCATTTGCACAGACGAAGAGTATGTGCGACGCGCCTACATTGATGTCGTCGGCATCTATCCACCTGCGGCAGACATTCGTGCCTTCCTTGCGGACAAAAGCCCCAACAAACGTGAAGCCCTGATCGACAACCTAACCAAGCGCAAGGAATTCACCGAACTCTGGGTGATGAAGTGGGCGGAATTGCTCCAAATTCGTTCAGGTATCGCAGGTAACAACAACCAGCCGCCGTTCTACAAAAATGCCCTTCTCTACTACAACTGGCTGGCAGAGCGCATCGGTAAAAACATCCCGCTTGACGAGATCGTTAAAGAACTTGTCGCCTCCACAGGTGGCACTGTTTCCAGTCCAGCAGTCAATTTCTACCAGACGGAACTTGATCAGCTTAAGCTCACCGAAAACGTAGCGCAGGTTTTCATGGGAATGCGCATCCAATGTGCCCAGTGCCACAATCATCCATTCGATCGCTGGACCATGGATGACTACTATGGATTCAAAGCCTTCTTTTCCCAAATCGGCCGCAAGCAGACTGATGATCCGCAGGAAGTCATTATCTATAACAGCAAAGGCGGCGAATCCCGCCACTTCCTGACCAATGCAGTCATGAAGCCAAAATTTCTAGGGGGTGACACTCCTGAAATCAAGCCAGGCGAAGACCGTCGCAAGATTCTCGCTGAATGGCTTGCCTCCCCTGAAAATCCTTACTTTGCACGCAATATTGCCAATATCACCTGGGCTCATTTCTTCGGACTTGGCATCGTAGATCCAGTTGATGACGTGCGTGTGTCTAATCCTCCTTCAAACCCCGAGTTGCTTTCCGCGCTGGCCAAAAACCTGACGGAATACAAGTTCGATATGCGCCGTTTCGTGAAAGATATTTGCACTTCCATGAGCTATCAGCGGAGCACCAAAGTGAACGATACCAATGCTGGCGACAAAAAGAACTTCTCTCATGCGCAGGTGCGTCGCGTCAGAGCTGAAATCTTGCTTGATGCCATCTCCCAAATCACTGACACACCCAACAAGTTCCAAGGTCTTCCCCTCGGAGCTCGTGCAGTGCAGATCGCTGATGGTGCAGTTAGCAATTACTTCCTGACCACTTTTGGACGTGCCAAACGTGAATCCGTCTGCTCATGCGAAGTAAAGATGGAACCTACGTTGTCTCAGGCCCTGCATCTCATGAATGGAGATGCTGTCAATGACCGCATCAAACAGGGGAAAGTGGTTTCCAAGATGATCGCTGAGAAAAAGACTGACCGCGAGATCGTCGAGGATCTCTACCTTCGTGTCTTTGGTCGCATGCCCATAGAAAAAGAATGGACTACCATTCAGCAGACCCTTGCCAATGCCGCAGATCAGCGTCAGGCGGCCCTTGAAGACGTTTTCTGGGCGCTTATGAACTCGAAAGAGTTCTACTTCAACCACTGATCTTGTCATTGTTTTCCACCGAGCCCCGGTCTGTGAAGATCGGGGCTTTTTTATAGATCATGCATCTCACCGAACTCCGAGCCTCCCTGCTTAAAGGTCATGTCATACCGGCCTGCCCATTGGCTTTGACTTCATCTCGGAAGCTCGATGAAAAACACCAGCGGGCACTGATTCGATATTACACCAGCTCAGGATCGGGAGGACTAGCCGTGGGCGTCCACACCACCCAATTTGCGATTCGTGATGCCAAGCATGGTCTATTGGCCCCCGTGATGACACTGGCAGCGGAGGAACTAAAGCGGGCTGACGCCAAAATTGGCAAACGTCATCTGCGCATCGGAGGAGTTTGCGGAGAGAGGGCTCAGGCCATCGCCGAAGCGAAACTTCTTCATAGCCTTGGTTACGATGCCACCCTTTTAAGTCTGGGGGCCATGAAAACAGCGACAGAAGACGAACTCATTCAGCATTGCCAAGCTGTGAGCGAGGTGTTGCCAATCGTAGGATTCTATCTTCAGCCAGCTGTTGGTGGACGCGTGCTGCCCTTGTCTTTTTGGCGTCGTCTTGTGCTGCTGCCAAATGTCGTCGCCATCAAAATAGCCCCGTTTAATCGCTATCAGACGCTGGACGTCATCCGGGCTTTGGCAGAGTCAGGACGCGACGACATCGCCCTCTACACGGGTAACGATGACAACATCGTCCTGGATCTGCTCACCCCGCACACCTTAGCAGGTAAAACCGTGCGCTTTGTCGGTGGATTGCTCGGGCACTGGTCTGTGTGGACCCAAAGCGCCGTCGCACTGCATCAGGAATGTCGGCGTGTTTCCGTCGGTGATTCCCCCATACCAGCCGCAATGCTGCAGACGGCGATTGAAGTCACCGACTGCAACTCGGCATTCTTTGATGCAGCCCATCAATTTTCAGGCTGCATCGCGGGTTTGCATGAAGTGCTCCGCCGCCAAGGATTACTTGCAGGCCTTTGGTGCCTTGATCCCCAAGAAACACTCAGCTCTGGGCAGTTACAGGAGATCGACCGCGTTTACACAGCCTACCCACATCTCCACGATGATGAATTCGTCGCCCAGCACCTTGATGACTGGCTTCGCTAAGGCTCCACTTTAACGAAGAACTTATCTTTCTTTTCTGGCTATTGGGCACAGGTGTCTATTCCAATCAGCCACGATCACAAGGCACTATCACATCATACAGGGCACAAGAAAAAACTTCATTTCGCACCTTTCACCCCAAGCAGACCTGCTATTCTGAGGAGCGATTTTTCCGCCTCTCATGAAAACCAGTGCACGCTCCGGACTGTTCTCCGCCCTGTGTCTGACAGCTGCTCTGCCGCTTTCACTCACCAACGCAGCTCCGACCTCCACAAAGGCCGAAGCTCCCCTAACAAAGGAGCCTGCTCTAGAAGCGACTTTCACGATGAATCCGGCGGAGCTTTCACCAGAAAGTACGATCGAGTTGGTGTTCCCGACGCCCATGATCACCAAGGAGCGGGTTGGCAGTGCGGAAGCCGATTCCCCCTTGGTTTCTGTACCCGCATTGCGAGGCAGCTTTCAGTGGGTAAGCTCCAGAAGTGGACATTTCAAACTGGCAGAGGCTCCTAAGTTCAGCGCCAGTTATGACTTTGCTCTGCGCAAGGATTTGAAGGATCTCGAAGGCAAGTCGCTTTCCACCGAGACACTGGCTTCAGTGACAAGTGCTCAGTTTCGCCTGATTGATCAGTCACCCAAATGGTTCGACAGCGATGATGCCATGCGTCGGCCAAAGTTTCTTTTCGAGTTCAATGACAACGTCAGCCTGAGTAGCGCGGAGACCAGCGTCAGTTTTGTTTCCGAAAAGCCCGCACTAAAAGTGATGGCCAAGGTATGTCATGCCACGGGCAAGGACTTCGAGCGCAACACAAGCCCTCAGGCAACTTGGGCTGAGGAAATCGCGAAGGTGTCCCCTTCCCTCACCGAGACCGCTACGCGTCTGAGTGCTCTGGTCGTAGAGCCTGCAGAAGCATTGCCTGTGGCTGAGAAATGGCACCTCCAGATCGCCACGACTCTGACGAATGCCTCCGGCCATGACAGCATCGCGCAGGGAGACGACATCGAACTAGGCAGCGTGCGTCCTTTTAACGTGCGCGAGATCAGTGGCCACACACCTTTCGATGACAGCTATTACATCGACATCGACTTTAACAAAGTGCTGCTGCCAGCACGCGACGAGGTCTGGAAAGATGAAGAAGTGGCCGCTTATGCACAAAAGATCGCCACCAATGTGCATGTGGAACCAGATGTGGAAGTGAAGGCGGAGATCTTCAATCGCACCTTGCGCCTCAAGGGTGCCTTTGCGCTGACCACGCCTTACCGCGTCGTCGTCGAGCCTAACATTGAGTCTGGCGATGGATTAAAGCTGGAAAAAATCAGCGAGGAGGAAGTGAGCTTCACGCCAAATCCTCCCTATGTGGCTGCACCAGCCTTTGTCAGAGCCCAGCTTGCTGATGGAGGTGGCAGCTTCGAGATCGCTGCGGCCAATGTCCGTGAAGTGCGAGTGCGAGTGAAGAAGCTGAATGGTCCTGAGCTGCTTCAGGCACTGGAAAAATATGACGAGTATGACACGAAGTTTTACCAGAATGAAAAGAAGACGGAAAGCTACCAACCCGCCGCCTTTGACCAATACGCGGGCACGTCCATCTTTGAGCGTCGTTTCCCTGTGCAAAAGCCGCTGGATCGCAGTGAGATCATCACGCTGAACTGGAAGGAAATCCTAGCCGGAGTTGCGGTCGGACCGCTTTTTATCGAGATGGAAGGCATCGCTGCCGACGACATCATGGATAAGGGCGTCGTCACCCAGTCCCTCGTTCAGTTCACGGACCTGGGCATCATGCAGAAGAGCAATGGGCGCGAGACCCTGGTCTTCATCACCTCTCTAAAAACCGCCAAACCTGTGGCTGGAGTGCGCCTAACAATGGTAGACGATGAGCAAAAACTGATCGGCTACGCGGATACAGATGCGAATGGCATCGCTGTCATGAAGGGCGACAACCCCGCACTGGTGCTGGCTGAGAAAGAAGGCGACTGCACAGCTATCCGCACCAATGAATCTGGCATCAATGGAGCCATCCCGTATGATATTCCGACAGCCTGGGATAATGTCTGGCAGCCAACGCACCGCACTTTTGTGTTCTCTGACCGCCCTCTTTATCGTCCGGGAGATCTGGCGCACTTCAAAGCCCACACCCGCACCCGCGTCGGGGATTCCCTCCAACTCAGCACCGAGCCACAAAAAGCCCGCCTCACCATCCGTGATCCACGCTATCGCACCATCCTGGATAAGGAGATCACCTTCAGTGCCAGTGGCTCCTGGGCCGATGATCTCAAGCTACCAGAAGGCCCGATGGGCTGGTATAGCCTGGGTATCCAGTTCGCCGCTGAGACCGAGGGCGAAGATGCTGAAAACAGCGGTTCATACAGCTTCCGTATTGATGACTACAAACCGAACACCTTCGAGGTAAAGCTGGATGCCACCAAGCTCGACATCCAGCCTGATAGAATGAAGCTACCGCTCTCTGCCAACTACTTCATGGGCAAGTCCCTGAGCCGTGCAAAGATCGCCTGGACTGCCTCCTCCATGCGTGAATTCACCACCCCCAAAGGCTTTGAAGATTACCATTTTGGCGAAGCCCCACCTTCTGCGCATTACGGCAAGGATCGCGACGCTGATGGCTACTACGATGACAGCAACGATGAAGAAGAAGGCGAGTGGTGGGTCAATGGCGACCTCACCATGGATGATGACGGCACGGCCATCCTGGAGATGCCCATGCCGCCACCAGATCGTGCGGCTTTGCCACAACAAGTGCGCGTGAATGCTGAAGTCACAGACATCAATCAGCAGACCATCAGCACGGCCACGGAATTTGAGGTGCCTGGAGCTGAATTCATTTTGGGCCTCAAAGGTCCAGCATTTTTCAGCATTGTTGGTCAGGAGACCGGAATCGAGATCGTCAGCATTGATTCCCAAGGCCGCCCTGCCGCAGGGAGTGTGAATGTAGAAATAAAGATCGAGAGACAGGAATACCACACGCTTAAAGTCGCCACGGCAGGTGGCGGCACGACGACCAAAGATCAGGTCATCTTGCGTGAAGAACTCAAGCAAACGGCCTCGCTCGAAGCTCCAACTGCTGGCAGTGCGCCAAGTCTCAACATCCCATTCAAACCAGCCCACGGCGGCCTCTATTTCCTCACCGCTGAGGCACTGGATGGCCAAGGCAAAAAGGTGCTCTCGCGCCTGCCGATTTATGTCATCGGTGGCAATGAATTTCCCTGGGCCATGGAAGACGGCTCGCACATCCATCTCCAACCCGAAAAGAGCAGCTTAAAACCTGGCGAGGAAGCCGTGATCGTGGTCAAAACCCCCATCGCTGGCACGGCTCTGGTCAGTGTGGAGCGCAATGCTGTGCATCGTCATTTCGTCACCCAGATCTCACCCGAAAATCCAGTGATCCACGTGCCGATGACCGAGGCTGAGGCCCCCAATGCCTTCGTCTCCGTCATCTTGATGCGCGGCAGTGATGCCAGCCCCAAGACCCACAAAATGCCGGAATACAAAATCGGGTACTGCCAGCTCAAAGTCGAATCCAAGACCAAGGAACTCAGCATCGCCATCACACCGAATAAAGCCGAGGTGAAGCCTGCGGAAAGCGTCGAGATCTCCGCCATCGTCACCGATCATCAAGGCAAAGCCGTGGGTGGCAGCGAGGTCACTCTTTATGCCGTGGACGAAGGAGTACTCAGCCTGATGAAGCACGAGACACCTGACCCCAGCGCTTTTTTCCATGAGGACATGCCGCTGGCCATCAACAATTACACTTCTTTGGACGACCTGCTGCCTGAGGAAATCGCCGCACGAGAGCGCGGTAACAAAGGCTTCCTAATCGGCGGTGGTGGTGATGAAAACGAGGCCCCCATCACGCTGAGAAAAAACTTCATCGCCACACCACTCTGGCTAGCCAGCGGCCTGACGAATGAAAGCGGCAAAGTCACCATCTCCGTCACCGCACCCGACAATCTGACGCGTTATCGCATCATGGCCGTGGCCGTGGGCGGAGCAGATCTTTTTGGCAGCGGCGAATCCGCTTTCAAAATCAACAAACCGCTCATGATCGAGCCCGTCGTGCCACGTTTTGCCCGACTCGGTGATGAAACCCTGCTGAAAGCCGTGCTTCATAACACCACGCCGAATGAAGGTGAAGTGGAAGTGACTCTGGAACTCGATGCCACCGCTGATTTCATCCGCGAGCAGCGTTTCTTCATCCCAGCCTCCATCCAGGCACCCGAAGACCCAAAACGGTGGAAGCAAAAAGTCACTCTGAAAGCCAACGAAACCAGCGTCGTGGCATTCCCGGTAGTGTTTAATCAACTCGGGACAGCTCAATGGAAATGGAGCACACGCACCATCACCTGGAACGGTGCTGAACTCAGCGACGGCACTGTCTCCAGCCTGGAAGTCACCCATCCTGTGCCAGAATTCCGCGAAGTTCGTTATGCCCGCCTAGGTGGCGATGTGATCGAAAACCTGGCCGCGCAGGTGAACCCGACCTTGTTGGAAGGTCAGGGCACCATGGCCGTCAGTGTTAGCACCTCACGCCTATACGAGACAAGAGACGCACTGGAGTACATCCTTGAGTATCCGTACGGCTGTGCTGAGCAGACCACCTCAGCGACCGTTCCCTGGCTCGTTTTAGGTAGCTACCAGTCCCTTTTCCCTGAACTACTCAGCGCCGAAAAAACCAAGGCTGCCGTGCAAAAAGGCGTCAACCGTCTGCTGACCATGACAACCGATGAAGGCGGCCTGGCCTACTGGCCCGGCGGCACCGAGCCGAGTTATTGGGCCAGTGCTTACGGTGGCTTTCTGCTGATGCGTGCCCGTGACTCCGGTGTCAATGTTCCGCCTGAAGTCATCGACCGCCTGCTGGGTTATCTCTCCAAAAAGCTGCGTGGACTGGAGGAAGAAAAAGACCTCTACAAGATCACCGACAGTGCTTTCGCGCTCTACACTTTGGCGAAAGGTAAAAAGGCTGAACCAGCCTACCAAAATTTGCTTCATGCCAAACGCGATCGCCTGCCAGAGGCTGCCCGACTTTACACCGCCCTGGCCATGTGCCTGAGCGATGCGCCTGATCAGCAGATCAAAGAAATGCTTGGCTGGAAGCCACCTGCGCCCCCTGCCCCGCCGGAGAAAAAACCCGCCAGTAAAGCGAAGACCAAGGCGAAGAAAACCTCACCTGCACCCGCGCTTGCTGTTACTTCGCCCGCTTGGTCCCATTGGGCAGGCAATGCAGCCAACAAAGGCCTGCGACTCATCGCCTACACACATCTTGGACTGACCCAAGATGCGGAAGCATTGACAAAAAGCCTGCTGCAATCCCGCAACGGACGTGGCGAGTGGGGGAACACCTTTGCCAATGCCTGGACGCTCACCGGACTCGCTGCATACGAACGCAGTCTAAAAAAATCTGCCGAACCACTGGTGGCTAAGGTATTTTGGGATGCCCAAAAGGCTGAACTCACCGTCCCGGCCCATCCCGGCAGCGCCAAGGTTTCCTTTGATCTCAATTCCAAGCTCAGCGCAGCTCCGCTGAAGATCGAACTGCCAGCAGGACGCGAAGTATTCAGTCGTCTTGACGCGCGCAGTCATGCGCAGGCCCGCGAATTCAAAGGCGAAAACAAAGGCTACGTCATCGAGCGCTTGTATGAAAAACTTTTACCCGACGGCTCTACCTCAGAGGCCAGCGACCTGCGTGTCGGTGACATGGTCGTCATCTCGCTCACGCTCGACATCGGCGGCGGCGACCGTTATCTAGCCATCAATGATCCACTACCGAGCGTGCTTGAAGCCATCAACCCCGAGTTTGAAAGCCAGAACGCTCGCAGTGCAGATCAACTTCCTGAAGGCATCGAAGCCTGGTTCTGTGATCACCGCGAGATCCGTGCTGACCGAGCCCTGTTCTTTACCGACTACGCGCCGCAGAAAGGCAAATTCCAGCTCCGCTATCTGGCACGCGCGATTGCAGAGGGTGACACCATCGCACCACCAGCACGCATTGAAGCCATGTATCAGCCTAACAAATACGGTCTCAGCCCCACCCAACATCTTCGCACCCTGCCAAGTGGCGACGGTCGGGTGGCTGGGAAGTAAACGTTCCGCAGGATAAGATCAGTTAACCTTCTTCGTGATCATCAAAAGATCGCAGGAGTGGACGTGTGCTGAAGCTTTGGAAAAAAACCACCTTGAGAAATCAAAAAAACCAGGTGACACGAGGTATAAAAAAGGGCTGCTTTTCAGCAGCCCTTTAGTGTTGTTGGTGTTGTTGCTGGGAGAATGGGTGCCGATGTTATTCGGGCTTGTGCTCGCTGTGACAGGCTTTGCAGTTGCTGGCTTTTTTAAATTCTTCAGCACCGGCTGCATCACCACCTTGGATCTTCTTCAGTGAGGCAATCACGGCCTGGCACTTTTTGACCCAGTCGGCTTTTTCTCCGCGAGGTGGCGCTTCTTTGCACATGGCCTGATAGGCGGTGAGAAGCTCGGCGATCTGCTCGGTGCTGGCCTTTCCGTTGGCTACGATTTTACAGACTGGGTCCTGGCCCTTGGGCGCTTTGTGATATTTCTTCATGGCGTCTTCGATGACTTCGGAGGCGAAGACGCTGCTGGTGCAGATGACAACCAGGACAAGGAGGAGATGGAGGGGGCTTTTCTTCATGTTTCGATGGGTGACGAAGTGTTTGAATAATAATCTCGCTGAGCGAGGCCGCTGTTTTACTCAATGAAGGTGAAGTTTGTCACGCCTCGAATGCGTGAGCGTCACCTTTATTTCAAAAGCAGTATGAAATGCATCATTACCGAAACTCAGCGCCATTCGTGGCGAGGATAACGTCCGCGTAATTGAGTGCGCACAGCAGGGTAGCTTTCCCTCCAAAAACGCCCCAGATCGCCGGTTGTCTGGATGGGCCGCTGAGCTGGTGAAAGCAGGTGTACTGTGACGATGATGCGCCCTCCAGCGACCTTAGGGTTTTCATTCACATCATACAACTGCTGGAGCACGACACTAACGCTGGGCGGCTGCTTTTCGTCATAGACGATGCGGGCGGTCTTGCCGTTTTTGAGGTTTAATCGCTCAGGGGCATAACGCTCAAGAAGATCACGCTGAGCATGACTGAGCCACTGATGCAGAGCTGGGAAAACGTCTTTGTCCTTCAGCTGACGATAGGCGGTGGATCCATGACAAACCTGCTCGATGATGATGCGCCGGTCATCCTCGGTGATGGCAGAGATTTCCAACTCGGGCATCCATTTAGCGAGACAATTCACGCGGGTGATCCACTGCTCAACGCGCTCGTTCCAAAGCGTAAGATTCAGCCGACCTGCAATGACTTCATCGGCGAGCAAGGTGGCGGCAGTATTGGCATCGGGCTCACCTTTTTCACGACTGCTGAGCACAAGACTGCGAAAGCGTTGCTCCTCCAGATTCATGACGCGGCGGTTGGTAGCATCATACTGCGCGCGGTGTGCACTGACGAGATCTTGAGGGAAAAGCTCCCGCAGCCATTCCTCCTCGACTCGGGTGACGAGGTTCATCTGCACGGTCAGCGCTTTGCCCTGAACCTCGGTGATCTCGGATGCAACGAGCAGGCGCGGCGGCTTGATGTGGGCGTCTTTGCCGAGGTGACCGCTGTAGCCACCCGCCACTCGATAAATGCGGCTACCGCTGCTGGTCTCGACACCCAGGTGATCACTGAAGGCGGCAAGCAGTGTTTTCGCCAGGGCTTCAGGCGCAGCCACTTCATCATTCACGGTTAGGCCAGCACGCTGAGAGAGCCTAAGAAACTGGTCGTAACTGCGGGCAGCCTCGCGGGCAGACATGGCATGGATGTTCAGCGGAGCACAGGCTTGGGGATCAAAGTTCAGCGCATCAGCACGAATGAAGGCCCGCAA
Source organism: Verrucomicrobiaceae bacterium (assembly GCA_947463285.1). Classification (GTDB taxonomy): domain Bacteria; phylum Verrucomicrobiota; class Verrucomicrobiia; order Verrucomicrobiales; family Verrucomicrobiaceae; genus Prosthecobacter. The sequence continues at coordinate 12,196 of CANHTV010000029.1, forward strand.
CAAAGCCTGGAATTCGGAGAGGTCTCCAGGCTCCCAGAAGTCTTCGTTTTTATGCGATGCCTGATTTTTTCCGACCATGAGAATCTCGCGCCCTTGAGCGAGTGCGGCACACATGGCAGCCTCGCGCACGCAGCCGTTTTCGGAAGCTGCCAGCAGCATCCGGGCAAAGCGTGGATGCGTGGGAAAGGCGGACATTTTTAGTCCGACAGCGGTAAGCCTGCCCGCCGCGATGGCACCCAGATCATGGAGCAGGCTTTCGGCACGTTTAAGTCCGGCCTCGGCTGGTTTCTCGAACCACTCGATCTCCAGACGTGCTTTGTCCGAGGCGACGTGCAGGGCGAGGAGCGCCTCGCTCAGTTCCAGACGAGAGATTTCGGGCAGCTCACTTTCAGCCCGGTGCAGGTGCTCGCGCTCCGCCCACAGCCTGACCGCGATGCCCGGACCGAGACGCCCGGCACGTCCTGCGCGCTGCTCAGCACTGGCACGGCTGATTTTTTGAATGGTCAGCGTATTGATGCCCCGCCGTGGGTCATAGCTGGCGATGCGGGCTAGTCCGGCATCGACGACGGCACGGATGCCTTCGATGGTGAGGGAGGTCTCCGCAACGTTGGTGCTGACGATGATCTTGGGCTGTTCTCCGGGTGTGACTGCAGCGTCCTGATCTTGCGGCGTCATTTCTCCATGGAGTGAGACGATGCGCCTGCCACGAGCAAAGCTACGCCCCTGGAGGGCAGTCATGGTTTTGCGAATCTCATAAGCACCGGGCATGAACACGAGGATGTCTCCCTGACTACCAAGCTCTGAAGCGAGTATCTCGCAGGCGCGTGCGGCCTGCTCCCAAACGGGCTCGACTTCATTGCCACGAACCGTGCGGTTTTGAATCGGTGCCTGATAACGTGTCTCGACGGGAAAGGTGCGGCCCTGAGATTCCAGAAGCTCCACCGGCTGCATGAAATCACGCAGAGGTCCGGGCACAAGCGTCGCCGACATGACGATGATCTTTAAATCCGGCCTGCGTGCCCGCTGTAAAGCACGAGCCCAGGCTAGAACGAGATCGCCATCCAAATGTCGCTCGTGAAATTCATCAATGACGATGCAGCCCACCTTCGCCAGTTCGGGGTCTTCCATAAGCTGACGAAGCATGACGCCTTCGGTCACATAGACGAGTCTGGTTTCACGAGAGGTGACATTATCAAACCGCACTTGATAGCCCACCTCTGCACCGAGTCGTCCGTTGCGCTCGCGCGAGACGCGCTGCGCCAGCATTCGTGCCGCGATACGGCGCGGTTGCAGTACGATGCAGCGCTGCCCGTCTTTGAGGATGCCGGAGTCCAACACGAACTGCGGCACCTGGGTGGACTTGCCGGAGCCGGTGGGGGCTTTGATCAGCAGATTCGGCACCTGGGGATCATGCAGACAGGTGAGTACGGCATCACGGATCTCAAAGATGGGCAGAGACGAAGACATGCAGACGACAGCTAGGATGATGGATCAGGCTTTTTCCTGCATGAGTGCCTCGATCTCATCTGCCTCGATCGGAATGGAGGCCATCAAGTCGATGTTACGATCCTGGCCAATGAGGACGTTGTTTTCCAGACGCACGCCGAGATTCTCCTCACGGATGTAAATGCCGGGCTCGATGGTGAAGACCATGCCTGCGTGGACGGGCTTCCACATGTGACCGACGTCATGCACATCAATGCCGAGAGGATGGCTGGTGCCGTGAGGAAAGTACTTTTTATACAGTGGCTTTTCAGGGTCCTGTTTCTCCACCGCATCACGATCTAGGAGCCCGAGTCTGATCAATTCAGAAGTCATCATCTTGCCAACCTCCTCCTGATATTCGCGGATGATGACACCTGGACGGAGGATTTTCCGACACTCCTGAAACACACGCAGTACAGCATCATAAACCTGACGCTGACGCGGACTAAAGCGGCCATTGACCGGGATGGTGCGGGTGAGGTCGGCGTTGTAGTTGCCGTAGTTCGCAGCCACATCCAGCAGCAGCATCTCGCCATCCTGACACTGACAATGATTGGTGATGTAATGCAGCACGCAGGCATTGGCGCCGCTGCCGATGATGGGTGTGTAGGCAAAGCCACGCCCGCGCTGACGGATGAATTCGTGAGACAGCTCGGCCTCGATTTCAAACTCATGCACACCTGGTTTTACAAACTTCAGCAAGCGCCTGAATCCAGCCTCGGTAATGCGGATGGCCTCGCTGAGCGCGCGCAGCTCCTGCGGCTGCTTGATGACACGGAGTTCATGCATGAGCGGTGCCAAGCGGCGGTAATCATGCAGCGGATATTCCTGCTGGCAGCGGCGGGTGAATCGTGTCTCGCGTGTCTCTGTCGGGCAGGTCGCACGCGGATGCTCGTTGGAGTTTAGATAAACCTGGGCGGCCTGACACATGACACTGCGAAACTGGACCTCGAAGTCCTGCAACCAATGCACACGCTGGATGCCGGAGCGCTCCGTGGCCTGAGCCTGGGTGAGTTTTTCGCCCTCCCAGACCGCGATCAGTTCACTGGTCTCGCGAACAAAAAGCATTTCACGCTGCTTTGGATCTGCCGCATCGGGGAATAAGACGAGGATGGACTCCTCCTGGTCGATACCACTGAGGTAAAAGAGGTCGCTGTTTTGCACAAAGCCCAGAGTGCCGTCGGCATTCGTGGGCAGGACATCATTGGAGTGGACGATCACCACCGAACCCGCAGGCAGGTTTTGATAAAGACGTTGGCGATTCGTGATGTAGAGGTCGGCAGGCAGGGGCTGGTAGCGCATGGCGGCGCAATGGAGCGCTTCCGCGTTCATGCGCAAATCAATGCTGCAATCACATGGCTTTAAGCACGGCCTCGGCCACTCTCATGCCATCTGCGGCCGCTGAGATGATGCCTCCGGCATAGCCTGCGCCTTCGCCAGCTGGATAAAAGTTTTTTAGTCCGGTGGAGACGAGTGTCTCAGGATCACGAGGCAGGCGGATGGGCGCGGAACTGCGAGTCTCTGCGGCAGTCAGAACGGCGTCTTCCAAACGATAGCCGGGTAGTTTTTTCGCGATCTGCGGAATGGCCAGCTGAAGCGTGGCAGTGACGTATTCAGGCAGGCATTCACGGACATCAGACCACACGACACCGGGCTCGTAGGAGGGCTTCACACCTCCCTGCCCTGTCGAGGCCTTGCCTGCGAGAAAATCCCCCAGGAGCTGGGCTGGCGCATGATAATTATTGCCGCCGAGACGGAAAGCAGCACGCTCGATCTGGCGCTGAAATTCAATGCCAGCGAGCGGATGCTTTTCAGCCCCGTAATCCTCAGGGCGGATATCGACCATGAAGCCGCTGTTCGCATTCGCCTCTTCACGGGCGTAGCTGCTCATGCCATTGGTAACGACCATGCCTGGCTCTGAACCTGCGGCGACGACCAGCCCACCGGGACACATGCAGAAGCTGTAGGCAGCGCGCCCTGTCGGACAATGGGCGACGAATTTATAGGGCGCTGAGCCGAGCCGGTTATGACCTGCCCATTTGCCATAAAGCATCTTGTCCACCAGACGCTGCGGATGCTCGATGCGGACGCCGACCGAGAACGGCTTGGCTTCAAAAGGCACCGAATGCCGATGCAGCATCTCAAAGGTGTCGCGGCTGCTGTGACCGATGGCGAAAATGATGGGCGCGCCTTCGATCACGGAACCATCGGCAAGCAAGACGGCACGCATGGCACCATCTTCGATAATGACATCGCTAACTCGCGCGCCGAAACGCACCTCACCACCGAGTGAGATGATTTCCTCACGAATATGGCGGACGACCTTGATCAGCCGGTCTGTTCCGATGTGAGGACGGGCTTTGATGAGGATGTCTTCAGGAGCACCTGCCACGACCATTTCCTTCAAAAGCCAGGGAATACGATGCTCACGATCTCGGATCTGCGTGTACAGCTTACCATCTGAGAAAGTGCCCGCGCCACCTTCGCCAAACTGGACGTTAGATTCAGGATTAAAGTCCCAGCCACGACGCCAGAAGCCAGTCACATCACGAGCGCGATCTCCAGCCGCCTTACCACGCTCCAGCAGGATC
>CANHTV010000030.1 GCA_947463285.1 Verrucomicrobiaceae bacterium
GTATCAGCATGATGTGGATCAGAACCAGCTGAAGAGCAGCCTGGACAACGTCGTCATCAGCGCGGTGAACGGCGTCGGCGTCGAGGTGAACACCGCCAGCAAGCAGCTGCTCAGCTATGTGGCCGGCCTGAACAGCACCCACGCGGCAAACATCGTCGCCTTCCGCAATGAAAACGGCCCGTTCAAGACCCGCAAAGACCTGCTGAAAGTCCCGCGCCTCGGCGACAAGGCCTTTGAGCAGGCCGCAGGCTTCCTGCGCATTCGTGGCGCTGAGCATCCGCTGGACACCAGCGCCGTGCATCCTGAGCGTTATCCGCTGGTGGAAAAAATGGCGGCTGATCTTGGCTGCACCGTCGCTGACCTCATGCAGAAAGCGGATCTGCGCCAGAAGCTGGATTTGAAAAAATACGTCAGCGAAGAAGTGGGCCTGCCGACGCTGCAAGACATCATGAACGAGCTGGCCAAGCCAGGTCGTGACCCGCGCAAGCAGTTTGAAGTCTTCAACTTTGCTGAAGGCGTCAATGACATGAAGGATCTGACCGTCGGCATGAAGCTGCCGGGAATCGTCACCAACGTCACCGCCTTTGGTGCCTTCGTGGATATCGGCGTGCATCAGGATGGTCTCGTCCACGTCAGCCAGCTCAGTGACACCTTTGTCAAAGATGCTGCTGAGATCGTAAAGGTGGCTCAAAAAGTCATGGTCACGGTCACGGAGGTGGATGTGCAGCGCAAGCGCATCGCGCTGAGCATGAAATCCAAGCCTGACTTTGAAAAGAAAACCGGTGCCTCAGGCCCACGCCCAGCCGGAGGACCCGGCGGCAATCAAGGCGGCGGAGGTGGTGGCCAGCGCAGCTTCGGTGGTGGTGGCGGCGGCGACTGGTTCACCGCTGCGTCACAGAAGGGGAAAAAGTAACCCAACTCAATTCACTTTGTTCACCTTCAGATCCTCTGCGAGGTGAACGAAGTCCCCCTGCTCACACCATTTCACAAAGCGCTCCGTGATGCGCTTGAGCTCATCCCATTCATGGCGGATCTGTTTCGCCTCCGTCTCACAAATGCTGTTGTCTGAGGCCGCGTGACTGATGGCAGCCAAAAGATCTGCAAACTGCTGCACGATCTCCTGGGTGACAGGCATCACCTCGCGACCTGAGCGTTTGGTGTTCGGAGGGTTTTTGACAAAGTAGCCGTCGGCTTTGTTGCACAGCCATTGGATCAGATGGTCATCACCCGTGTTTTCATAGAGATCTTGAACGCGATCGAGTGGATTGGCTGAACCGCTGCCTTTGCCTAGATCACTGCCTTCGCCCCATTTGTAAACCATGGAAAGAGACAACCCCATTTTCTCAGCCACCTCCTTGACGTGAGCTTTGGAGAGGGCGTTGCGGATGACTTCATGCGATTCCATGCGCGCATGTTGGAACGATAAGGCCACGGACTGCAAGAGCGAATCTTCGCAGACTTTTCGTTTGCCGGAACAAGCATCAAACGGACAGTCCTGACCTGCCATGACCCAGCTCATCGACTACGTTCTCCATGTGGATAAACACCTTCAAGGCTTTGCCGAAGAACACCGCACCGCCATTTATGTGCTGCTGTTCGCCATTGTCTTCTGTGAGACCGGCCTCGTCGTGACGCCCTTCCTACCGGGAGACTCACTGCTTTTTGCCGTCGGTGCTCTGGCTGCGCAGGGCCTGCTGCGCATCGAAATCATCATCCCACTGCTCATGGCTGCTGCCATCATCGGCGATAACTTGAACTACTGGATCGGCCGGAAATGCGGCTCGTGGATCGTGACGCGGCCCTGGTTCAAACGCGACTACCTCACGAAGACGGAGCACTTCTTTGTGAAGCACGGAGGCCGCGCCATCGTCATCGCGCGCTTCGTGCCCATCGTCCGCACCTTCGCTCCCTTCACCGCAGGCTTTGGTCGCATGCACTACTCACGCTTTTTGACCTTCAGCGTCGGCGGTGGCCTGCTCTGGGTGGCGGGCATTGCACTGCTCGGTTATGTGCTGGGAAATCTGCCCTTCATCAAAAGTAACTTCAAGCTCGTCTCCCTGCTGATCATTTTCGTCTCCGTGCTGCCCATCTTGATCGAAGTGATCCAACACAAGCGGGCAGCGAAAAAAAAGGCCGAATAATCAACCCCGCATGGGCAGCGGGTTCTTCTGGAAACCGCTGTCCTGAGTCTGGAAGAAATTCACCTCGCCAGTGCTGACGTCATACAAACCGCCGACGATGGCAATTTTCCCTTCCTCAGCCAGACGGTTCAACGTGGTGCTGCGCTGGCGGATGACACGAATGGTTCGCACCACATTGAGGCGTGAGATCTCATTGGAGTAAGCAGCTTTTTCACCGGCTTTCCATTGATCCGGCTGCTTCAGAGTGCTCGGATCGATGGCATCCTGAATCTCCGTGATCAGCCCATCGAGATTACCACAGGGCGTCGCCTCACTGGCTTTTTTCGCCGCCGCCAGCAGGTCCACCGCCGCATTCACCGCACCACAACTGGTGTGACCGAGCACGAGGATCAGCTTTGAACCAACAACCGCGCAGGCATACTCAAGACTGCCGAGCAGCTCTGTGGTCGCGATGTTTCCAGCCACACGCGCGCTGAAAATATCGCCGAGCCCGAGGTCAAACACCGCTTCCGCTGGTGCTCGTGAATCAATACAGCCCAGGATGGCGGCGATGGGAAACTGCCCCGTCGCCGTGGCACTCACTTGCCGTCCAAAGTCACGCTGAATGCGCTGTCCTGAAAGGAAACGTCGGTTCCCCGCTTGGAGGATCTCCAGCACACTTTCAGGGGTGAGACCATGCTGAACCTCACGGCTGGTGTAGTCCACAAACTGAATCTGATCCTGCAGTTGATCATGCTCCTTCATGCCAACAAAGCTGAGTTCGACGCCATGAGAGACCGCCGTTTTATCACGGAAATCAGCGATCATGTCACGGATGTCCGGGTCGATGTAATCCGTATTGCGGGCATCGATCAACACGCGTCCACCACGCGGCACTTCATGGAGTGTTTTCTCAATCGCAGCACGATTAAAGAAGCTGACCTGATTCGCCAACTCAATGCGCAGCACATCTCCCGACGTGTGTTTTTCCACAATGCGGCGCAGGGGGCGCTGAAGATTGCTGTGCAGAATAAACAGAATGCTGACGCCCAGACCAATGAGCACACCGACCAGTAGGTCCGTCACGACGATGGCCATGATGGTGATGATGAAGGGCAGGAACTGGCGCTTACCCTCAGACCAGAGCTGCTTGAAGAGCTTCGGACTCGCCAGCTTCAGACCTGTCACGATCAAAATAGCTGCGAGAGCAGAAAGCGGGATCTCATTCAGCCACTGCGGCATCAGCAGCACACAGATGATCAACAGCAAGCCATGCAGGATGGCGCTAAGCTTGGTGCGCCCACCTGCATTGATATTCACTGAAGAACGAACGATGACACTGGTCATGGGCAGACCACCGATGCAACCCGCCAGCATGTTTCCAACACCTTGTGCGACCAATTCACGATTCGGTGGTGCATTGCGCTGATCAGGGTCGATTTTTTCGACAACCTCCAGATTCAGCAGGGTTTCAAGCGTCGCCACCAAAGCAACGGTGACAGCAGCTTTGAAAACCAAAGGATTGCTAAAGTGCTCGATCCCTGGAAATTGCATGAAGCCCATGAAAGCTCCCAAATCTTTAGCCACAGGCACCTGCACAAGATGACTCGGCTGGATGGCCCAGGTGCTGCCCATTTTTTTCAAGATCAAATTGATCACCACCCCGAGCACCACTACCACCAGAGCAGAAGGCAGCGGGGATTTTTTTAGCTTGCTGCGATCCCAGAGCATCAGCAGTGCAATCGAGAAAAGACCGATCACGGCAGCCCCTGGCTGAATGTCTGAGAGAGTGGCGAAAATTTCCGTAAAGGTGTTTTCATGGTCCGGCTGCTCAAAGCTCATCTCCCCTTCCGCATCAGCATCATGACCAAAGACGTGCGGGATTTGTTTCAAGATCAGAATGATGCCAATGGCTGCCAGCAGCCCCTTGATCACGCTCAGCGGGAAGAAGGCGGCGATGAAACCCAGCCTGAAGGTGCCCATCAAAATCTGAATCGCCCCCGCCACCACAACCGCAGCCAGAAAAGCCTCAAAACTGCCCAGCAGTGCGATTTGCGCGGCAACAATCGCGGTCAGCCCTGCTGCTGGTCCACTGACGCTTTTGTGAGAGCCACTGAGAAAGCCCACCACGATACCGCCAATAATGCCTGAGAGAACACCTGAGAACAGCGGCGCATTTGAAGCCAGAGCAATCCCCAGACACAAAGGCAAAGCCACCAGGAAGACTGCGATACTGGCAGTGATGTCTTTAGGCAGAGTGACCGAAAGAGGAGCTTTATTGTGAGGCATAATGAAAAAGTGAGGTTGGGGGGCGCTATTAATGCCCCATAATGTCAGTTTGACGATTTCGATATTTCAAAGGCACTCTTTGCTTTTATCTAACCCTAAAATCATGAACGAACTACCTCTGAACTATCATCATCTTCGTCTCTTTTGGGAAGTGGCCCGTGCTGGAAGCCTACGAGCAGCCGCCACACGGCTGCATCTTTCCCAACCCACCATTAGCGCCCAGATAAAATCACTCGAGACTGAGCTGGATGAACGTCTTTTTGACCGCACCGGGCGCGGCCTGAAACTCACACCCGCCGGAATCCTCGTGATGGAATGCGCCGCGGAGATTTTCTCTCTCGGCACGGAGATGGTGAGGTCACTGCATGGCTTCAGCAGCACTCGCAACCTGCGTTTAAACGTCGGCGTCACTGAATCCCTGCCAAAGCACGTCGTCTGGCGTCTGATCCGGCCAGCCATGCAGTCGTTGCCAAACCTACAGCTCTCATGCGTGGAAGGTCGCGCGCAGGAGCTTTTGGGATCTCTGGCAGCTGGCCGACTGGACGTGGTGATTTCAGATGAGCCCGCCCCATCTTCCCTGCCCGTCAAAACATTCAATCATCCGCTTGGGGAGTCTCCTGTGGTCTTTTGTGGCACACCCGAGCTGGCCAGAAAATTCACCCAAAACTTTCCAACCTCACTCAAAGATGCCCCCATCTTATTACCGCCCAATCGCACAGCCTGGCGGCACGAGATCGACCGCTGGCTGGACTCTCACCGCATCCGCCCACGCATCGTGGCTGAGTTTGACGATGCCGCTCTCATGAAAACAGCAGCAGCAGATGGACTCGGCATCGCCCCCATCGCCGCAGCGGTGTTGGATGACGCCATCCGACGCTACGGCCTGAAACCGATCGGGCGACCCGTGCGCTGCGGTTTTTCCTGCCATCTCATCACCCTGGAGCGAGCCATGCGGCACCCTGCGGTATCCATTATTTCCGCAGAATCCAAGTCGGTGTTTCAAAAGAAACTGCTGTCCAAGACCTGATTCAGCCATCATCGCAGTCCATGGCCACCTCACGCCTCGTCATCAACCAAGAAACCTATCAGGCCGTGCTTCAGGAGATCGTGCCTACGGCGAAGAAGCTTCTCTGGCTCGTCACGGCTGACCTCAAAGATCTTCACGTCGGCAAGGGCAAAAAGTTCGTGCCCTTTCTCCAGATCCTCGCAGGCAAAATCAGCGAAGGCGTCGAAGTGCGCCTCATCCACGCCAAAGAGCCCGGCCCACGTTTCCGAGCCGACTTCGACCGCTTCCCCGACCTGATCGAGAGCGACCTCTTCAGTCGCATCCTCTGTCCGCGGATGCACATGAAGTGCATCATTGCCGATGGCCGACTCGCCTACATCGGCTCCGCCAATCTCACGGGAGCCGGCCTCGGTGCCAAGAGCGACCACCGCCGCAACTTCGAAGCCGGCATCGTCACCGAAGACCGCAGCCTCATCGCCCCCCTGATGACTTTCCTAGATACCTTCTACCTCGGCGACCCCTGCCTGAAATGCCAGCGCCGCGAAGTTTGTCCTGACCCGATTGTGTGAACTGATTTTGCACCGCGTATTGCTCGGCCATGCGCGCCGTCATTTTCCTCCTCATCTCCGCCGCTCTCCACGCCGCTGAGCCTCTCCTCGTCACACCGCAAGACGACAAGCTGCTTATGCTCGACACGCGGGTCATCGAACACGCGGAAAACGCGCATCTTGTGCTAGGCACGCCTGAGAAGGCGGCGGAGAATCCTTTGGTTCCATCGGACCAGCCTTGGGAGAATGCCACGAACAACTACTACCCCAACGTCACCTGGGATGCCGAGGCGAAGCTTTGGAAGATGTGGTACAAGGACGTCCTGGCTGACAAAGACGTGATCGCGCTGATGGATGGGCCGAGCACCGTGCATGATGTTGGCTGGTATCTGCTTTATGCGACATCGAAAGACGGTTTGAAATGGGAGAAGCCGGCGCTCGGCTTGCACAAGTTCGCGGGCAGCCGTGCGAACAACATCGCGGCTCGTGATTGCCCGAACGTCGGTGTTTTCAAAGACCTGCACGACCCCGATCCGGCTCGGCGCTACAAGCTCGTGCATGACATCGGTCTCGGAAAACCGCGCGTGCGTTTCAGTGCCGATGGCCTGAACTGGAGCCCGGCTCAGGCGGTGCTCGGCTTCAGCGCACAGCAGGGCGACACTCACAACAACGCCTTCTTTGACACGCGCAGCGGCAAGTATCTGTGGTTCACCAAAATGTATCTTGGCGAGCGTCTCGTCTCTCGTCTGGAGAGCGCTGATTTCCTGCATTGGAAGAGCAGCGGCATCGTCCTGCGCAGTGCGCTGGATGAAGGCCGCGCCACGCAGACCTATGCGTTGACCGTCTTTCCCTATGCCAATCTCTACCTCGGCTACGTCATGATGTATCACCTCGGCTCGGGACGTGTCGTTGATGTCGAGCTCGCGTGGAGTCACGACTCCATCAAGTGGCAGCGCGTGCAGCCCGGCACACCGTTTTTGAAGCTGGGCGACAAAGGCAACTACGATAGCGGCTGCATCTATGCGCAGGCCGGTCCACCCGTGATGCAGGATGGCAAACTGCGGCTCTACTACGGCGGCAGTCCGACCGTGCATCTCGGCTGGAAACGCAGCGCCAGCCTGTGCCTTGCTCGCTTGCGTGAGGATGGCTTCGCCGCCTACGAGCCCGAGGACAAAACCAAGCCCGCCGTGCTCATCACCTCGCCTCTGCGCGAGTCCGGAAGCCCCATCACGCTCTCTGCCGATGGCGATGTCGCCTTTGAAAAGAGGCTACAAAAAGATGGCAGCATGTGTCTTCGTCTCACGCTGGCTCCCGGAGCTAAGCTCTATGCCATCTCAGGAGTCACCCTCGTGAACACCGCATTGCCAGCACCCAAGCTCGCACCTTTGCCCAAACTCCCCGTGCAGCGTGAGCCGCTCGTCTTCAGCTTCGATAAAGACACGCAAGGCTGGCAAGGCGTGGATAAGATCGAGCATCACCCAGAAGGCTACGTCACCATTTCTCGCGACAAAAACCTCCGCCCTATCGCTCATGCGCAACCCTTGCCCGGCGACTGGCCCGTGCTGCTCGGTGGCGATGAAGTCACCCTCAGCGCCCGCGTGCGTGCTCCGAAAGCGGGCGGTGCCGTGCGCATGGAAATCTTTGCCCGCGAAGTCTCCCAGTGGACTTTCGAAAAACTGCCACCCTTCAGCACCGACTGGAAGAGCATCACGACCACGATTCGTCACGACTGGACCGATGAGCAGGCTAAAGCCGCCGGTTGGATGCCCACCGTACAGGCCTACTCCTGGCGTGAAACCCTGCGCCATGCAGGGAAGATTGTTCTCCTGGCCGCCCAGACCGGCAGCCAGCAGAGCTTCGATCTCGATGACGTGAAGATCGAGGCGCGGTGACCGCAGCTTTTGTCTTTTCGAGCCTGATTTTTGTCTGGAGCCATGAGCCAATGAACTTATCGCGAAAAGAGCGACTGGGCTTCGTTCATTAATGATGATGAAGCTCCCCTTCTTCCTTTTCCTCCTCGCGGTCTCCGCCAACGCTGTCGATTTCAATCGCGACGTGCGTCCCGTGCTCGCGCAGCAGTGCTTTACTTGCCACGGCATGGACGACCACGGCCGCAAAGGCAAGCTGCGCCTCGATTTGAGCGACTCCGCCTACGGCAAAGGCAAATCCGGCGAGATCGCCATCGTCCCCGGCAAGCCGGACGCCAGCGAGGTCATCAAACGCATCCTCTCCACCGACGAAGACGAGGTCATGCCCCCGCCGCATACGAAGAAGGTCATGTCCGAAAAGGACAAAGCCACGCTCAAGGCCTGGATCGCCGAGGGAGCGAAGTATGAGGCGCACTGGGCCTATTCGCCACCCAAAGCCACCGATGCAAAAGCCAGCATCGATCACTTCATCCGCCAGCATCTCGACAAAGAAGGCCTCAAACCTTCCCCCGAAGCAGATGCCTACACCCTCGTCCGCCGCGTCTATCTCGATCTAATCGGCCTCCCACCCACTCCCGCCGAAGCCGATGCCTTCGTCCAAAGTCAATCCGGTCAATCCAATCAAGCCTACGAGAAGCTCGTGGACTTTCTTTTGGCTTCCAAACAATACGGCGAACGCTGGGCACGCCGCTGGCTGGATCTCGCGCGATACGCGGACACAAACGGCTTTGAAAAAGACCGTCCGCGTCAGATCTGGCCTTACCGTGATTGGGTCGTGAAAGCGCTGAATGACGACATGCCCTTCGACCAGTTCAGCATCAAGCAGCTCGCTGGAGACATGCTCCCGAATGCCACGGCGGAAGACATCATCGCCACCGGCTTTCATCGAAACACGATGCTGAACGAGGAAGGCGGCATCGACCCGAATGAATACCGCTTTTACGCCATGGTGGACCGAGTCGGCGTCACCGGCACGGCGTGGATGGGCCTCACGATGAATTGCTGCCAGTGCCATACGCACAAATACGATCCCATCCTCCACACCGATTACTACAGCGTCATGGCGCTGCTGAACAACGCCGACGAGCCCACCTACCACATCCCCACGCCCGAGATCAAAGCACAGCAAAAAGCCCACGCCGAGCGCATCGCGAAGCTGGAGGCCGATTTGCCGAAAAAGTTCCCCGGAGGCGAAGCGGCGATGCAGAGCCGTTTTGCTGGCTGGATCGAGGACCAGTCGAAACGGGCCTCCCAATGGCAAGTCATCCGCCCCACGGCCATGAAAACCACCATGCCGCATCTCGAGCAGCAACCCGACGGATTCATCCTCGGCAGCGGCGACATCTCGAAGAGCGATGTCTATGATTTGAGCTTCAAAGCGCCGATCAAAGGCGTCACCGCCATCAAAATCGAGGTCGCCAGCCATCCCAGCCTGCCGAATGACGGCCCCGGCCTCACCAACTACGAAGGCCCGCTCGGCGGCTTCTTCCTCAGCGAGCTGAAAGCAGCTCAAAACGGTCAGCCGGTGAAAATCGCGAACGCCGAAGCCACCAACGAAGAAGAGGAGGACAAGGTCAACGATGCCGCACCTGCTGCCGCGAAGTCTAAGAAGGCTGCGCGCAAAGCCGCCGTGAAGAAGACCAACAACGCCATGGCCACGCTCGACGCCGAAATGTCCAGCGGCTGGCAAGTACTCGGCGGATACGGCCAGAGCCACGCTGCGGTGTTTCATTTCGAAAAACCCATCGATCTGACCAACGGCTTCGATTTGAAGATGCTCTTCGAGAAGCATTTCGCCTGCCCGCTCGGCCATTTCCGCCTCTCCGTGACCACCAGCGACCACGCCGAAGCCACCGGCCATCCTTTAGAAGTCGAGAATGCGCTCGCCACCAACGACCAATCGAAGCGCGAGGCCATGCTGCGCCGCTTCCTCGAAACTGCGCCCGAGATGAAGCAGGCCGCTGCGCCCTTGCTCGCCGCGCGTCGTCAAATGCCACGCGGCCAGCCCACGCTGGCGATGAAGGAGCGTCCCTCATCGAATCCGCGTGCCACGAATCGCTACCATCGCGGCGAATACCTCCAGCCGAAGGAAACCGTGCCGCCTGCGGTGCCCGCTTTCCTGCCCTCGCTGCCAAAGAATGCCCCCGCGAACCGTCTCACCTTCGCGAAGTGGCTCTTCGCTCCCGAAAACCCGCTCACCGCACGCGTGACGGTGAATCGTCAGTGGCAGGCCTTCTTTGGCCGTGGCCTCGTGAAGAGCTTGGAAGATTTTGGTTATCAAAGCGAGCCCCCGAGCCATCCCGAGCTGCTCGACTGGCTCGCCGTCGAATTCGTGAAGCAAGGCTGGAGCCTGAAGAAGCTCCACAAGCAGATCGTGATGAGCGCCACTTACAAGCAGGCCAGCCAGCGGACAGATCGGTCGGATCAGACCGATCTCGAAAACGTGCTGCTCGCTCGCGGTGCCCGCTTCCGCCTCGATGCCGAGATCATCCGCGACTCCGCTTTGAAAGCCGCAGGCGTTTTGTCGCCGAAAATGGGCGGCCCCGGCGTCTATCCACCGCAGCCAGCCAGCGTCACCTCCGAGGGCACCTACGGTAAATTTGAGTGGAAGACCAGCGAGGGCGAGGACCGCTACCGTCGCAGCCTCTACACCTTCATCAAGCGCACTGCGCCCTTCGCCATGGCCACCACCTTCGACGCCCCCACCGGCGAAGCCTGCCTCGCGAAGCGCGATGTCTCCAACAGCCCGCTGCAAGCCCTCACGCTGCTGAACGACCAGATGTTCATGGAAGCCGCTCAAGCCATGGCCAAAGTGGTCATCGCCGAATCCCCCGACGACGACTCCCGCCTCACCAACACCTTCCGCCGCTGCCTCACACGACCACCCGCCGCCGACGAGCTCATCATGCTCCAAACCTTTCTCCAAAAGCAACGCAACCAAAAACTCGATGGCGAAGCGCTGTGGGCGGCGGTGTGTCGCGCCATCTTGAATCTCGACGAAGCCATTACTCATCCATGAACACCCCCAACATCACCCGCAGACACTTCTTCAACGATTGCGCCGTCGGCACCGGCAAGATCGCGCTGGCTTCCTTGCTGGCGGAATCGGCTTATGGAGCGGCGAAGAGCCCGAATGCGGCTGCGTCGTCACATTTTGAGCCGAAGGCGAAGGCGGTCATTCACATGTTCATGGCGGGGGCGCCGTCGCAGCTCGAGCTTTTCGATCACAAGCCGATGCTGACGAAGTATGAAGGCAAGCCGTTGCCGCCTTCGGTGATCGGCGGGCAGCGTTATGCCTTCATCCGGCCTGACGCGGCGGTTTTGGGGCCGCGCTTTAAGTTTGCGAAGCATGGGCAGTGTGGCGCGGAGCTTTCGGAGGTGTTGCCGAACCTCGCGACGGTGGTGGACGACATCGCCATCGTGAAGTCCTGCCGCACGACGCAGTTCAACCATGCTCCGGCGCAGATTTTTATTAATACGGGCTTTTCGCAGCCTGGACGGCCCAGCATGGGCTCGTGGGTGACGTATGGCCTTGGCGCGGAGTCGAGGGATCTGCCGAGCTTTGTCGTCATGAGCACCGGCAGCGGCATCAGCGGCGGCGCGGCGTGCTGGAGCAGCGGTTTCCTGCCGAGCGTGTATTCCGGCACGCGCTTTCGTAACTCGGGCGATCCCATTTTGAATGTGAGCACGCCCGCCGGCATCGAGGCTGGCACCCAGAAGGACACGATCGACCTCATCAACTCGCTCAACCATCGCCGCCTCAAACTCGACGGTGATGGCGAGACGGCCACGCGCATCGCGAACTACGAGATGGCCTATCGCCTGCAAACCTCCGCGCCGGAGCTGATGGACCTTACGAAGGAGGACAAAGCAACGCTCGAACTCTACGGCTGCGATCCGAAGGTGCCGTCCTTTGCCCGCGCCTGCCTGCTCGCCCGGCGCATGGTTGAGCGTGGCGTGCGCTTCATCAACATCTACAACGAAGGCTGGGACGCGCACAGCAACGTCGAGGGCAACGTCCGCAACAACTGCAAGAACACTGATCAGGCCAGCGCCGCGCTGATCAAAGACCTCAAACAACGCGGCTTGCTCGACAGCACGCTCGTCGTCTGGGGCGGTGAATTCGGCCGCACGCCAATGGTCGAAGCCAGTGTGTCGCTGGGTCGCAGCATGGGCCGCGATCATCATCCGCAGGCCTTCACCATGTGGATGGCCGGCGGTGGCATCAAAGGCGGCGTCACCATGGGCGCGACGGACGAGATGGGCTTCAACATCATCGAAGACGAAGTCCACGTGGCCGACATCCACGCGACGATCCTGCATCAGCTCGGCATGGATCACGAGCGGCTTTCCTTCCGCGCCGCCGGACTCGACTTCAAGCTCACCGGCGTGGAGCCGTGCAAGGTGATCAAGCAGATCCTCGCATGACGCGAAATGACGAAATCAGAATGACGAATGACGAATTTAGGGAGCTTAAAGGGATCCCCGCGACTATCGTCCAAGGTCATCGTGTTGCATCGGGACTGAATGGCAATCCGATGTTCCCAGGCGGCACCTTGCGCATGCAGTTGCCCTTCTTCGCTGCGTTGGGACTCGATCTAAATTCGTTCTATCCAGGCACGCTGAATGTCAGCATCACGCCGCTGAGTTATCGTATTGTGAAGCCGAAGCTGAGCTTCCGTAATGTGAAATGGCATCCCACGGAGCCTGCGGAGGATTTCTCCTTCTTCGATGTCACTGTACATCGAGACAAGTGGCCTGCGGTGAGTGGACTAATCTACTTCCCGCACCCCGACACGAAGCCAACGCATTTTCAAAAGCCCGATGTGCTCGAACTGCTGCTCCCCTGGACGAAAGGACTGAGTTACGGGAACGACATCATGCTGGAAGTACCGGGTGAGCAGATGAGCTTCACAAGAGCGGAAAATGAGGTCGTCTGAAGATCTCAGGCGGGGAGAAAAGTCGTGCTCGACTCCCATCTGGGTTCACGCTTTGATTCGTGCATTAATCATGCTCAAAGAGTCGCTCCCATCATTTGCCCGTGTTTTGTTCTCTTCAGTGGCCGTCTTGTGCTTGAGCCAGTGCGCCACTGCACCACAAAAGCCTGTTAAAAGTGGCACCATGGTGATCGACGATGGCAGTTACTGGTCTGAGAATCCAGTAATGGGCACTCCCAAGATCGTCATCAGCCTTGATGAGCAGTTGGTGGGTCTTTTCAGAGGCGGCAAGATTCAGGGGATTTCTCCCATCTCTTCCGGCATGGAAGGATTCAACACACCAGTGGGTAGTTTCAAAGTCATCGAAAAAGACCCTGAACATCGTTCCAGCCTCTACGGTTTTTTTGTAGACGACTTCGGGCGGCATGTCATTGAGGATGCCTGCACACGAACAGACATAGCTCCAGCCGGCACTCGCTTTGTCGGTGCGCCGATGTTCTACTTCATGCGATTCGATGGCGCAGTCGGAATGCATCAGGGCTATTTGCCCGGATACCCAGCCTCCCACGGCTGTATCCGCCTGCCTGCCAAAATGGCTTCCCTTTTTTATTACGCCACGCCACAAGGCACCCCCGTGGAAGTCAGTCATGATGCAGGACTCGTCAGCCTTTACCCAAAAGCGGAGACATCCAGTGCAGTTGCTACGAAACCAGCACCAGCAGTGCCCGCAGCACCAGCAGTGCCCGCAGCACCAGCGCCAACAACAGTCGCCGCAAGTCCAATCACAAAAAACACTCAACAGCCAGCCACGGCGAGCGCGATCACTGTCAAAAAACTGCAACCAGCTCCGCGAGCGATTGAACAATCTGCCCCTGCCAACAAGAAGTCTAAAAAATCGCCTCGCGGCACCACCCTTTACTGGGACGGCAACTAAACGCTCAGAGCAAACTGATCAGGCAGAAGCTCCGCGATGGTGCGCGTCACAGCGATGCCGTTTTGGCGAAACATGATCTGCGTGCGCTCATCTGACAGGGCAAATTCGGCGATCACCTGACGGCAGGCACCACAGGGAGGAAATTCATTCCCAAGGCAAACCACCGCCAAAAGCTTGATCTTCATGCCTGGCCCCTCTTCAGCGACAGCGCGGAAGATGGCGTTCCGTTCAGCACAGATCGTTAGCCCATAGCTGGCATTTTCCACATTACAGCCGGTGTAAAGATGCCCCGACTCCGTTTCCAAGGCGCATCCCACCTGAAACTGAGAATAAGGTGCGTAAGCTTTTGCTGCCGCGCTTTCAGCCAGATCAAGGAGGTGATTCATCCGAGACGGTGTCACAAAAAGGCGGAGTCAGAAAGCTTTCTGACTCCGCCTAGTGATAAAAAACGAGGTCAATTAGAGCGTCTTCAGCTTCACGTTTTTCCAGCACACCGTGTAGGGGCCGCTGCCTTTTTTGATGCCATGGACTTGAAAGCCAATGTGGCCCTCTGGGTCACCAGGCTGCTTGAAATCAGCAGTTTTCACACCGTTGACGAAGCTCTGGTAGTGATCTGCCTGAACAACGATTCGGTAGTGATTCCATTCGCCTTTCTTGAAGGCCGCTTTCGCCTCATCCGTGCGCACAGCTTCGGTCTGGGTCAAAATGCTCCACCAGGTGCCGCGACGAGCTTCATCATAAAAGTCACCGGCAGTGCCATTCACGGCGATCTCACACTGGGGACCGTAGAGACGACCCGCAGGCAGCGGCTTATCGTTTTTAGAACCTTCAGGCGCTGGATCACCCTCCTTGGCGAGATGGCTGCGGACTTGGACACCCGAGTTCAGCTCATCGTCCACCTTCACTTCGAACTGAAGCTCGAAGTCCTTGAAGGGACCTTTGACCAGGAAGGTATTCGGGCTGCCATCAACCGTGGTGCCGACTAAGACGCCGCCTTCCACCTTGTAGGTTGCCGTGCCACTGACGACCTTGGCATCACCAAGATCTTTCTGGAACCAATGCTGCCAGCCGTCTTCCGCCTGGGCAGAAAGCGCGAGTGAAGTGAAGAGAGAAAAGAGAAGTCTTTGTTTCATAGGGCTGAGATGAACGGGCAGTCTGGGTGAAATTTGCCGTAAACTTTTTCGGCCAAGCTTTAATAGTTTAGCAGACCACGGCGTATGCTTCAGCCATGCCCCCCACTCTACAGCGCCGCGCCTTTCTCTCAGACCTAGGTCTGGGCTTTGCAGGTGTGGCCCTGCAAGGCATGATGCAGCGTGAAGCGCGCGGCCTGACTTTACCGGAGTCTCCTGATGGCCAGCCGCACTTTCAGCCTCGCGCCAAAAGCGTGATCTGGCTTTTCATGCGCGGTGGCGTCAGTCACATGGAGAGCTTTGATCCAAAGCCGCTACTGAACAAATATGCTGGCAAAAGTATTGCCGAAACGCCTTACAAACACGTGCTCGATCCTGAGCGCCGCAAGAAGGTGCGCGTGGTGGTGGTAAACGACGCCAACGGCCAGCAGCGCAATAAAATTTATCCACTGCAAATCGGCTATCGCAAAGGCGGACAAAGTGGCATCGAAGTCAGCGACTGGTTCCCGCATCTTCGTGATTCCGTGGATGATCTGGCCATCATCCGCAGCCTTTGGACCACGGATGATAATCACGGCGCGCAAGTGCAGTTTCACTCAGGCCGTCACATGCTCGATGGGAGGCATCCCACGATCGGAGCCTGGGTGAATTACGGCCTGGGTTCGCTGAATGAAAATCTTCCCCAGTTCATCAACATCGGCCCGCGCTTCTTTGATCTCAAAGACGGTCACTACCTTGGCCCGGCTTATGATGCGATGAATCTGAAGATCGACCCCAAAAACC
This sequence comes from Verrucomicrobiaceae bacterium, assembly GCA_947463285.1. Lineage (GTDB taxonomy): Bacteria > Verrucomicrobiota > Verrucomicrobiia > Verrucomicrobiales > Verrucomicrobiaceae > Prosthecobacter. Next base: position 15,676 of record CANHTV010000030.1, read on the forward strand.
CACTCGCCTACGCGCGTCCGGAGCTCCCAATGACCGATGCTGAGCAGGCGGCGCGCTTCTCTCTCGCTGGCAAACTGAACCGCCTCAGCGCCCAGCGCTATCCTGACGACCCGACACTCGCGGCGCGCATCAAGTCCTACGAACTGGCTTTTCACATGCAGAAGGATGTGCCTGCGGTGGTGAATTTCAGCCAGGAAAGTCAGGCCACGCAGAAAATGTACGGCCTCGATCACGCCGTCACCAAACCATTCGGAGAGCAATTGCTGGCCGCACGACGCTTTGTGGAAAAAGGCGTGCGCTTCATTCAGATCATGCATGGCGATGGCGCGGCCGGAGCCTGGGACAGTCACTCCAAGCTGCGTGAAAATCACAGCAAACTCGCCGCTCAGGTGGACAAGCCCATCGCGGGTCTCATCGCCGACCTCAAGCAGCGTGGCCTCTTTGAGGAAACCATCGTTGTATTCGCCACCGAGTTCGGCCGCACGCCAGGCTCACAGGGCACCGATGGACGTGATCATCATCCTTATGGATTCAGCGTTTGGATGGCAGGAGGCGGCATCAAAGGCGGCATCGTGCA
>CANHTV010000031.1 GCA_947463285.1 Verrucomicrobiaceae bacterium
ATCCGCTTGCACCGCCCGGCGTAGCAGCTTCCCCTCACCCAGGATGTGACTCTGGCCCGCATACTCCTCCAGAGAGCGCGGCCTCATGCGGGAAGCCAGCGGCGCATTGAGCAGTTCATCATCACTGGTCAAAATCGGGGCAGGGGAGGCAAAGAGGTCGTCACTCATCGGAGGCCTCCAGTGTGGCGTGGAACGGCGCAGGGGCAAGTGCGCCGGGGCTTTGAGGAAATGACGAATGAGTAAGCCCGAATGACGAAAGAATGACGAAGCACGTGTTGGCGTGCTTGCCAAAGCACGGGCGATGGCCTCGCCGTTCTGGTGCAGCCCCAGAGTGGGGAAGCCCAACTTTCATTAAAACGTGAGCATGCCGAGTCTCCTCCGTCCGGGCCAAAGGCCTGTTATTCTTTAGCCCAGCCCGCAGGGCTGGGGCCGCTGGAGGGATTCGATTAACAATCGAATCTACGGGGCTGAGTTCCTGCATCACCTTTGATCACGGCATCGAATGTACTGGTGCAAGGGCGCAAGGCTGCAGCTAAAGTCGATACCTCATGATCGAAATCGAAAATCTCACGATGCAATATGGTGACCTGCGGGCACTGGATGGATTGACGCTGAACATCCGATCCGGCGAGCTGTTTGCCTTCCTAGGGCCGAATGGGGCAGGGAAAACGACGGCCATCAAGCTGCTTACTGGCTTGATGAAACCGGTGCAGGGCAGCGTCAAACTCTGCGGTGTGGATGTGCAGGCTGAGCCGCTGAAGGCCAAGGCGCTGCTGGGCTATGTGCCTGATGTGGGTATTTTTTATGAAAAACTCACGGCACCGGAGTTCATGCATTTCATTGCCGAGCTTTTTGAAATGGACCCTACACGGTCAGCTGAGCGCACGGTGGCCTTGTTTGATCTTTTTTCCCTGCATGAACACACGAGTCAGCGGATCGAAAATCTCAGTCATGGAACACGGCAGCGACTCGCCATCGCCAGTGCGCTTTTGCATGAGCCGAAGGTGTTCATCATTGATGAGCCCATGGTCGGCCTCGATCCCATTCATGCCCGCATTGTCAAAGAAGAGCTGAAAAGGCAGAGCCGCAATGGTGCCACGGTGCTGATGAGTACGCATTTGCTGAACATTGCCGAGGAGGTGGCGGATCGTATCGGCATCCTACACCGGGGGAAGCTGATCTTTGTGGGCACACTGGCGGAGTTGCGTGCGGCACAGGAGCGACAGGGGCTGAACTTGGAGGAGATCTTCCTGGAGATGGTCCGCTGAGCCACAAAGCTCTTGGGCTAGGTTGCCAAAGCTAGTGTTGTCGTTTAGACCTCCACCTCATGCGGCCTATCAAGCTCAGCCTTTTCGTTCTTCTTTTCATTCAGCTTACCTCCTGCAAGCGCATCGAGGCGAAGCTCGAACGTCTGGCCCGTGCCGCTGGTATCACGAATGAGTCTACGCCTGAGGCCAAGCCAAAGACGACTGAGTCTGAGCTGACGCCGGAACAAAAGGCCATGGAGGCGCGTGTGCTAAACAGTGCCATTTTTGAAGCTGCAGCGCCTGCGCCTGAAGTACCGAAAGCTATTCCCTTCGAGCTGAATAAATCTGCGGTGGTGTCGATTTTAGGCTACCACGACTTTCGTGAGCGCGGCGGCAGCCCGATGATTATCGCGGCTAACAAATTCCGTGATCAGATGAAAGCCATCAAAGACTCCGGTATCCCGGTCATTTCTCTGAGTGATGTGCTGGCGTGGCGCAAAGGGCAGAAAAACATCCCGGAGGAAGCCCTTGTGATCACGATGGATGACGGCTGGGAAGGTGTTCATACCTATGCCTACCCGGTTTTGAAGGAATACGGGTTTCCTTTCACCATCTACCTTTACAAAAAGTATGTGAACATCGGTGGCCGATCCCTGAGCTGGGAGCAAATCCGTGAGATGATGAAAAACGGCTGCGAGATAGGTAGCCACAGTGTTTCTCATGAAAGTCTGCGCCCCAAGAAGAGCCGCTCGGAGGCGGATCAGCAGCTCTGGCTGTTGGGCGAACTGAAGGACTCGAAGGAATTTCTGGAAAAGAGTCTGGGGATCAGCTGCACATCGTTTGCTTATCCCTTTGGCATTTTTGACGACAGCACGACGGACACGGCTCTGCAAGTGGGCTACGAAACGCTGGTGACGGTCAATAATCAGAAGGTCACTTGGGACACTCCACTAGGTAAGCTTGGGCGATACATCATTCACGGTGAGAGCGATGCGAACTTCAAGCTGGCCACTAGCTTCCGTGGGCGTGGCGATGTGGCTTCGAATCGTTTTCTGGGCTCCACGGCCAAGGATGAGAAAGGTAATCTTCTCGTCGAACTTAAGCCTTTGCCTGAGGAGTTGATACAAGAGCGTCAGCCTGTGATTCAGGCGAATTTGAAGGGGCTTGGCAGCATTTTGCCGGAGACCGTAAAGATGCGCGTCGGTGGTCTCGGAGTAGTGCCTGCGCGTTATGACCCTGTGACGATGACAGTGAGCTATAAGATGCCGTATAAATTGCGCCGCGAAGACTGCGCAGTGACGCTGAATTTCAAACGGGCATCCGGGCAACCTGATGAGGTGGTGAGCTGGCGCTTTAAGGTGGATCTCGCAGCTGCATACGAATCTCAGAGCATGGCGGCTAAGCCATGAGTGAGGCTTCACGCTAGGCCTGATTGCACGAGCGTGCTTGCGACAAAATGCCCCACAAGATAAGAGCACCCTAAAGCAAGTGCTGCGAAGCGTCATCAACGGCCATGCGCTCTCATCACGGTGACATGGAAGTTTTTGCCGTAACCATCTTCATGAGCCTCGCTTTCGCGGTGCTATTTGCCGTTTTCTTTTTTGCCGAGCGCACCCAGCGCCATCGACGCTCCGTCGAGCAGATGTCGCTCATGCCTCTCGACATTGATAAGCATGATCATTGATTTTACTCATACTCCAATGACCACCACCGCCTCTAAGCAAACCATAGAATTCAACGACAAGGTCGTCCGCCAGTTCATGTGGGCGTCCATCATCTGGGGCATCGTTGGGATGCTCGTAGGTGTGCTCGTCGCCTCACAGTTGAATTTCCATCAGCTTAACCTCACCTCTTGGTTGTCATTTGGACGTCTGCGTCCGCTGCACACCAACGCTGTCATCTTCGCCTTCGTGGGGAACATGATGTTCGCAGGTGTTTACTACTCCACACAGCGCTTGTGCAAGGCGCGCATGGGGTCGGATCTGCTATCGAAAATACATTTCTGGGGGTGGCAGCTAATCATTGTCAGTGCTGCCGTAACCTTGCCACTGGGTTTCACGCGTGGTCAGGAATACGCTGAACTCATCTGGCCCATCAACATCGCGGTGGCCCTGATCTGGGTTGTGTTCGCGGTAAACTTCTTCTGGACGTTGGTCAAGCGTAATGAGCCTTCTTTGTATGTGGCTCTCTGGTTCTACATCGCCACAATCATCACGGTGGCGATGCTTTACATAGTTAATCACATCTCCATCCCCACGAGTTGGACACACAGCTACACCATCTTTGCAGGTGTTCAGAATGCGCTCGTTCAATGGTGGTATGGTCACAATGCAGTGGCGTTCTTCCTCACGACTCCGATCCTCGGCATCATGTATTACTTCCTGCCCAAGGCAGTGGAGCGTCCTGTTTACTCATATCGTCTTTCCATCGTTCACTTCTGGTCCCTTGTTTTCATCTACATCTGGGCTGGGCCACATCATCTTCTGAATACCTCTCTGCCAAAGTGGCTTCAACTTCTGGGCATGTTCTTCAGTCTCATGCTCTGGGCACCAAGCTGGGGTGGTATGTTGAATGGTCTGCTCACTCTCCGTGGTGCCTGGGATAAGCTCCGCACTGATCCTGTGGTGAAGTTTTTCATCGCTGCGGTGACCTTCTACGGCATGTCCACTTTTGAGGGGCCTCTGCTTTCCATCCGTGCTGTCAATGCCCTCTCTCATTACTCTGACTGGACCATCGGTCACGTCCACAGTGGTGCTCTCGGCTGGAACGGCCTCATGGCTGCGGGCCTCTTTTACTGGCTCACACCTCGCCTTTATGGCACCAAGCTTCACTCGATACCGATGGCGAATTTCCACTTCTGGATCTCCATCTTCGGCATCCTGCTCTACGTCGCAGCCATGTGGGTCTCAGGCATCATGCAGGGCCTGATGCTGAACTCCACCAATGTTGAAGGCACGGCGCTGACTTACCCGAACTTCATCGAAACACTGACCGCGATCCGCCCGATGATGGCTTTCCGTATCATTGGTGGAACCATGTATCTGGTCGGCATGATCCTCATGCTGTGGAATCTCTGGGCCACCGCTCGCAGTGGTAAAGCCCTCAATGAGACTCGCGAAGTCACCGTCATCCAGCGCGATAGCATCGACAACATGGGCGTCAAAGCCACGTTTCTCTCGGACCCTGTCACCTACATGTTGGGTGGACTCTTCCTGCTCATAGGTTGGTTCTTCCTGCCGAAAGGTGCGGACATTACCGCCTTGGTCTGCGCTCTCATCTTCGCCGTCATTGCCGTCAGAAAGGTTGCCTTCTCTCATCAAAAATGGTCGCACTGGTATGAGCGTCTTTTGGAAAACTGGATGCCCTTCACGCTCCTGACCTTTGTGGCCGTGGCCCTTGGTGGTTTGATCCAAATCATCCCGACCGTCATGGTGAATCGTGCCAAGAACATGGAAGACCGCATTCAGCAGGTTTATACACCGCTCGAACTCGCTGGCCGTGACATCTATGTCTCTGAAGGTTGCTACAACTGCCACAGTCAGATGATCCGCACGATGTTGCCTGACGTGCTTCGTTACGGCGAATACAGCCGCATGGGCGAGAGCATCTATGATTACCCATTCCAATGGGGTTCAAAGCGCACAGGTCCAGATTTGGCTCGTGAAGGTGGCAAGTATCCGCACAGCTGGCACTACAATCACATGATGGAGCCACGCAGCACTTCGGTCGGCTCGAACATGCCAGCCTACCCGCATCTCTTCACGGACAAGTTTGACCAGAAAACCCTGCCTCGGAAGATCGCCGTCATGGTGCAGCTGGGTGTGCCATACCCCGTGATGAACGCTGTCGAGATCAAGGAAACCGCCATCAAGCAAGGCATCGAAATTGTTAACACTCTGAAGAATGACAAGATCGAAGCTTCACCTGACACCAAGATCGTCGCTCTGATCGCTTATCTTCAGAAGCTGGGCAAATTCGACACACCTGCTGTCGAAAACAAAACGCAAAACGCACCTGCGGCTCCTCAGTTGATCCCGGGCCCAAGTAATCCAGACAAGAACCGCCGTGCCACGGGTGCGGAATAACCAACAAGCTAACTTCTCCGAATATGTACAAACAAGTCATTTATGAAACCTGGTTGGAGTGGGTGCCTTATGTTGCCTTTGGCATCACGGCAGCGGTGTTCATCACCTTCGTTATCAGAGCTGTTTCACTCAGGAAAGAAAAGGCTGACAGTCTCGCCAGAATCCCTCTAGATGACTGATTAACCTACGCCCTGTTCAATCTATGAAACTGAGTATGGCAGGGGAGAGTCACTCTGTTGGCTTGGTCCGACATATGGGCTACACCTCTTATTGAGGAATCGGCGTCATGGGTTGCACCAGTCGGTTGTCTTTTATCGTTCTGATAGCGGCCGGCAGAACTTTCTTGATGCCGTGGCTGCTCTGCTCTCAAGCTCAAAAAAGGCCATCTTTTTGAGAACCTGTCTAGCCGGGGAACAGGATTGAGTTTCACAGGCATAAAAAAGGGGAGACCAGACGGCTGTCTGATCTCCCCTTTGACGTTAGGCTTTGTTAGGCCACGATGGGAGCGAGGTTTTCCTTGCACCACTGACCGTTTTGCTTCGTCACACCATCAGGATCATCGACGGCGACATGGGCTTCATCTTCGCAGATGATCCAGCCGGAGTAGTCGCGAGCGACGAGCCACTCGGTGATCTTGTGGAAGTCCAGCTTGCCGGTGCCCATCTGAGCCCAAGGCTCGGCACCATTGCCGGAGAAGTCTTTGTAATGAATGTGGTTCACGAGATGCTGCCACTTGTTCAGTGTCGCGATCACGTCCATGCCACCACGGATGATGTGGCCCACGTCGGGTGTCCAGCCGGTGACTTGGGGGTCGAGGCTGCTGAGGACGACGTCATAGTCTTCCTGCGTGCGAACGATGGAGGCTGGGGGGCTGTTCGGGTGGTAGGAGCACTTGATGCCCAGGTCCGCAGCGCGCTTGGAGACGCTGTTCACGTTGCGTGCCACGTTCAGGCGGCGGCTTTGCAGGTTGTTCTTACGACCGCTTGGCAGAGTGACCGTGCCGAGCATGGAGCCTGGGAAATGCTTCAGCAGATCCAGGGTGAAATCTGCCGCTTCCTTTTCATTAGGAGCTTCAGTTTCGCCATCCCAGGCGCAGACGAGAGCCAGGCCGGCGAGCTTCATGTTATACTGCTGGAGCGTGTCCTTCAGGCGGATGGGATCGCAGAAATCACCCAGCCAGTATTTGCAGCAGCCAAGGGCGCTTTGTGAGATCTCGAGCACCATGGGCTCGATGCCTGTGAAGCCTGCTTCTGAGGCGACCTTGATCATGTGGTCGAGTTTATTGTCGTAACCTTTACCGGTGCCCTGCATGAACCAGGTATAGACTTCGGAGCCGAATTCGATTTTGCCCATGTTGATGGATGTTTGTTGGAGTTTGGATCGTTTGAAAAAGCCGTGCCAGTGGTGACGCGGGCCTGCATTTGAAACGACATCTGCGCCACTGTCTAGCCTGGATCTTGAATCCCTGGAAGTAATGACTTTCCCGGCGCGCGAGTTGCACTTTGCGGCCTGCGTTTGACGCGCTGCTTTGCGGCGCTGTAGCTTGCCACATGGAATCCCAACCTCTCCGCACCTCCGTCATCGGCAGTTATCCTTTTCCCGGTTGGCTGGAGTTTTCCGCTCAGCATCTCAGCTCCTTTGGCAGTGCGGATCTCAGCGAGATGCAGGACGATGCCGCCACCGTCGCCATTCAGGACCAAATCGCCGCTGGTCTGGATGTCATCACAGACGGTGAGCAGACCCGCTTTGATTTTAATCTGTCCTTCTACGGCTTCATCGAGGGCATCACTCTGGAGCCCGCCAGCCCACGACGTTTCGGCCCGCCAGCCCATGATCAGCGTGGCAAACATGAGATCACCGGCGAGCTGCGCGCTCCGCGCGGGCTCGGTGCCGTGGAGGAGTTTCAGCGTCTCAAGCGGCTCGCTGGAGCTTCTGGAAAAAGGCTCAAAGTCAGTGTCCCCGGCCCCTACACTCTCAGCGGACGACTCGCGCCGAACACCCAGTATCCCGATCGTTATGCCATCACGCAGGCTCTGCTGCCCATCGTCCGGCAGGAGATCGCCGATCTTGTTGCGGCTGGGGCTGAGGAGATCTGTGTCGATGAGCCGAGCATGAGCTGCTACGGCTTTCGTGAGGACACCCGGCGCTTTGTGGATCTCTTTAACCGCACCGTCGAAAGCGGCTATGGCAGGGCGCGCATCTGCACCCACCTTTGTTTCGGCAACTTCAAAGGCCACCCCGTCGGCTACCGCAAATACGCGCCGCTTTTTCCCGCCTTTTTCGACCTCCACTGCGACGAGATCCATGTCGAAATGGCCAATCGCGAATACGCCGAGCTGGAAATCATCGGCGAAATCGCCAAACGCACGGATGTCGCCGTCGGCATCATTGATGTGAAGAGCTACTACATCGAGACCCCGCAAAACATCGCTGAGGCCGTCAAAGCCTGTCTCAAGTATGCTCCCGCCGAGCGGCTCGTCTTTGCCCCTGATTGCGGCCTCAGCCAGACCGCACGCTGGGCCGCCCGGCAAAAACTCGCCAACATGGTCGCCGGTGTCCAGCTCGTGCGCCAGAGCTTGTGATGAAAAGATCAGGTTGACCACACGTTCCCCTCTGCGCCAGCATCTCGCCAGCGCCGTCACCATGAAAAAAATCCTCACCCTGACCTTGTTCCTGAGCCTCGCCCTGCTGTCAGCTCAAGACACGCCGAAACCCGCTGAGACCGCGCCCAAAGAGTGGGTGCTCTTCAGTGGCAAAAGCCTGGACGACTGGGAAACCGTGGACATCGGCGGCAGTGGCATGGTGGAGATGGAAGGCGGCCTCATGATCATCAATCAAGGCGATAGCCTCAGCGGAGTCGTTTACAAAAAAGCCACGGAGCTGCCCCTCATCAACTATGAGATCAGCCTGCAAGCCAAGCGCCTCCAGGGCGTCGATTTTTTCTGTGGTCTGACCTTCCCCGTCGGCGGCCTGAAGACCTGCGGCACCCTCATCTGCGGCGGCTGGGGGGGCAGCGTCACCGGCATCAGCAGCATTGATGGTATGGACGCCAGTAGCAACGCCACCGGCACCTATCAGCGTTATGAGGATGACAAATGGTATCAGATCCGCCTGCGAGTCACGCCGGAAAACCTCAGCGTCTGGGTAGATGACAAACAGGTCGTGGATCAAGACATCAAAGGACGTAAGATCAGCCTCCGTCCCGGACCGATTGAAAGCTACGCTCCCCTCGCCATCAGTACCTTCAACACCTCCGCTGCCCTCAAAAACATCCGTTTGAAGGCCCTTCTGTAACAGAATCTTCGACCAAACCCATCAGGCCCTTGGTCAGGTATAACAAACTGTGGCTACTGAATAAGTGGTCGAAATACGGAAGTTTTTTTCTGGTGCTCACACGGCACACACGCCGGTTCGGCTGATGACTGGCGTTCTGAGGATAGAGCCTCGTTTCGCAGAGCGTATGTTTTGGGATGAATTTTTACCGCCGGCAGCTTCTGCAATCTTCAGCCTCTGGCTTTGGCTGGCTGGCTCTGCAAGGATTGCTGGGGGCTGAGACCTCGGTGGCGAATCCGCTGCTGGCGAAGCAACCGCATTTTCCGGCCCGTGCTAAAAGAGTCATCTTCCTCTTCATGAAGGGTGGGCCTTCCCAAGTGGACACGTTTGATCCCAAGCCGTTGCTGGATCGCGATCATGGCAAGCCGCTGCCTTTTGACCTGCCACGCGTGACGTTCGCCAAAACGACCACGCTTTTCAAATCGCCTTGGAAATTCAAGCGCTACGGCCAGAGTGGCCTGCCGGTCAGTGAGCTTTTCCCGCATGTGGCACGCTGTGTGGATGATCTCTGCATCATCCGCTCCCTGCACGGCACGAATCCGGCCCATGGTGGCGCTCTGCTGAAGCTCCACACCGGCAGTGATGTGCAGGTACGGCCCAGTATGGGCTCGTGGATCAGTTATGGTCTGGGCACGGAGAATGCGGATCTGCCCGGTTTTATCACCATCTGTCCAACCCTCGCCCATGGTGGGGTGAACAACTGGGGTTCCGCGTTTTTGCCAGCCTGGACTCAAGGCACGCCACTAGGGAATGCCAGTGTGCCAGCACCCCAGGCCGTGGTGAAAAACATCGCCAACCCACGTGTTTCACCAGCATTGCAGAGGCTTCAGCTGGAGATGGCGGCGGAGCAGAATCGCGATCATCTCGCCAGCTCAAGCGCTGCGGCGACACTGGAGGCACGCATCAATTCCTTTGAGCTGGCTTATCGGATGCAGACCGCGATGCCCGAGCTGCAAGACCTCAAAAACGAATCGCCTGCGACACTAAAACTCTATGGTCTGGATGATCCTGTAACGGCCAACTTTGGGCGCCAATGCCTGATGGCGCGTCGCTTCGCCGAGCGTGGTGTGCGCTTTATCCAAGTCACGCACAGTGACTCGAATGTGCAGTGGGATCAGCATGGCGATCTCATCAAAGGCCACACCAAAAACGCTGCCGAGGTGGACAAGCCCATCGCAGGGTTGCTGCATGATCTCAAATCTCGCGGACTGCTGGAAGACACTCTCGTGCTCTGGGGCGGTGAGTTTGGCCGCACTCCCGTGGCGCAAGGCACCGCCGATGGTCGCGATCACAATCCTGAAGGCTTTACGATGTGGATGGCCGGCGGTGGCGTGAAGTCCGGCATCGCCTACGGCGCCACGGATGATTACGGTTACTTCGCTGCTGAAAACAAAGTCCACATCCATGATCTGCACGCCACGCTGCTGTACATCCTTGGCATGGATCATGAGAAGCTCACCTATCGCTTTGCCGGACGTGACTTTCGTCTCACGGACATCCACGGCCATGTGGTGAAGGACGTTTTGGCTTGAATTCACAAGGATCTAATAAAAGAGGCAGACTCGGCGGAGTCTGCCTCTTGAAGCATTAGAGCTGACGGCGGGAGTTTAGATGAACTCGTTGATGAGGTTTTCCAACATCTCCTGACGACCTGAAGCGATGAGGGGTTCACCATTTTCCAAGGTGTAGGCTTCAAGCTCGTCAAAGCTGGTGGCGCGCGCTTCGATCTTGGCGCCAATGCCAGAATCAAAGGTGCTGTAACGCGCTTTTTTGAAGGATTCCAGGCGACCGTCTTCGAGGATGGCTGCTGCAATTTTCAGGCCACGGGCGAAGGCGTCCATGCCACCAATGTGGGCGTGGAAGAGATCGACGGGCTCGAAGGATTCGCGGCGTACTTTAGCATCGAAATTCATACCACCTGTGGTGAAACCGCCACTCTTCAGCATGACGAGCATCATCTGCGTGGTGAGGTAGATGTCAGTAGGGAACTGATCCGTGTCCCAGCCGATGAGTTCATCTCCTGTGTTGGCATCGACAGAGCCGAGGGCATTGGCGGCGACGGCGACTTCCATCTCATGCCACATGCTGTGACCTGCGAGGGTGGCATGATTGGTTTCGAGATTGAGCTTGAAGTGATCCATGAGGCCATGCTCGCGGAGGAAGTTCAAGCAAGCGGCGGCATCACTGTCATACTGATGTGTGGAAGGCTCACGAGGCTTTGGCTCGATGTAGAACTGGCCGGTGAAGCCGATCTTCTTTTTGTAATCCACAGCCATGTGCAGGAAGGCCGCGAGATGCTCCACCTCACGCTTCATGTTGGTGTTCCAAAGGGATGCGTAACCTTCACGCCCCCCCCAGAAAGTATAACCTTCACCACCGAGACGATGCGTGACGTCCATGGCCTTTTTTACCTGCGCTGCGGCATAGGCGAAGACATTGGCGTTCGGGCTGGTGGAGGCTCCTTGATTGTAACGCGGATGCACGAAAAGGCAGGCCGTGCCCCAGAGCAGCTTTTTGCCAGTGGCCTGCTGCGCTTTTTCGAGTTCGTCTGCGACGGCGTCGAAGTTTTGATTGCTCTCAGCGAGCGTCTTGCCTTCTGGCGCGACATCGCGGTCATGGAAGCAGTAGTAGTCCACGCCAAGTTTGTCCATGAACTCAAAGCAGGCCCAAACACGACGCTGGGCATTGGCAACGGATTCGGTGCCGTCATCCCACGGACGCTGGGCGGTGCCGACACCGAATGGATCGGCCAAGCTGTTGCGCATCGCGTGCCAGTAGGCGACGCCAAAACGCAGGTGGTCCTTCATGGTTTTACCCGCGACGAGTTCGTCAGCATTGTAGTGCTTGAAGGAAAGAGGGTTCTTGGATTTGGGGCCCTCGAATTGGATTTTTGGGATGTCAGGAAAGGCTTCGTTCATAGGTGGAGTGGGAGTCGAATGAGAGACGGGCAGGATGATGGGTCAAGCTCCATCCTGCCCGCAGGTGAATTTCAAGGATGGTTGATTTTAGTCTTCGCCGCTCGCTGCAGAGAGAGCAGCGATGACGTTGATGTCTTCCAAGGTGGTGGTGTCGCCCTTGATCAGTTCGCCAGCGGCGATCTGCTTCAGGAGACGGCGCATGATCTTGCCGGAGCGGGTCTTTGGCAGAGCAGCGGCGAAGCGGACTTCATCCGGGGTCGCTACCGGGCCGATGACTTTGCGGACGTGCTTCTTCAGCTCTTCGCCGAGGTCGCGATTGCTGGTGATGCCTTCTTTGACGGTGACAAAGCAAACGACGCCCTGGCCTTTCATCTCGTCTGGGCGACCGACGACGGCGGCCTCAGCGACGGCAGGATGGGAAACGAGAGCGCTTTCCACTTCGGCTGTGCCGAGGCGATGTCCGGCGACGTTCAGCACATCGTCGATACGACCGATGATCCAGATGTAGCCATCCTTGTCACGGCGGGCTCCGTCACCGGCGAAGTACCAGCCTTTAAAGTCGGCCCAGTAGGTATCTTGGTAACGCTTCTTGTCACCCCAGATGCCGCGCAGCATGGATGGCCAAGGCTTCTTGATGACGAGTTTGCCCTGTTCGTTCGGGCCGACTTCCTTGCCGAGATCATCGACAATGCCGACATCAACGCCGAAGAAGGGCAGGGTCGCTGTGCCTGGCTTTGTGGGCACTGCACCGGGCAGCGGGGTGATCATATGGCCTCCGGTTTCGGTCTGCCACCAGGTATCGACGATCGGGCAGCGACCGCCGCCGACCTTGTTGTGATACCACATCCACGCTTCAGGGTTGATCGGCTCGCCGACGGTGCCAAGCAGACGCAGGCTGCTGAGGTCGTGCTTCTTAAGCCACTCGTCGCCCCATTTCATGAAGGCGCGGATCGCGGTCGGAGCGGTGTAGAAGACAGTGACGGCGTATTCCTCGATGATCTTCCAGAAGCGGTCGTTCTCTGGCCAGTTCGGCGCGCCTTCAAACATGAGCGAGGTGGCACCAAGAGCCAGCGGACCATAGACCATGTAAGTGTGGCCGGTGACCCAGCCGATGTCGGCGGTGCACCAGTACACATCGTCGTCACGCAGATCGAAGACGTATTTGCAGGTCATCTGAGCGTGCAGTAGGTAGCCGCCGGTGGTGTGCAGGATGCCCTTGGGCTTGCCGGTGCTGCCGCTGGTATAAAGGATAAACAGAGGCGACTCGGCATCCATGGCCACGGCGGGGCATTTCGCGTCCACGTATTCGAGTTCGCGGTGCCACCAGACATCGCGGCCTTCCTCGATATGCACGTCCTGTCCGGTGCGCTTGAAGACGATCACGGTCTTCACCGGTGTGTCGCCGCCTTTGAGAGCGTCATCGACATTCTTTTTCAAAGGCACCACAGCGCCGCGACGGTAGCCGCCATCTGCGGTGATGATGAGGGATGCGCCGCTGTCCTGCACGCGATCCTTGATCGACTCGGCACTGAAGCCGCCGAAGATGACGCTGTGCATGGCACCGATGCGGGTGCAGGCGAGCATGGCGATGGCAGCCTCGGGCACCATCGGCATGTAAATGATCACGCGGTCGCCCTTCTTTACCTTGTGGCGCTTCAGCACGTTGGCAAAGCGGCAGACATCACGGTGGAGTTGCTGGTAGGTGATCACACGTTTCTCACCGGGTTCGCCTTCCCAAATGATGGCGGCCTTGGATTTGCGTGGGCCGTCCAGATGACGGTCGAGGCAGTTCTCACTGACGTTCAGCTTGCCTCCGACAAACCACTTCGCGTTCGGGCATTTCCAATCGAGCACCTTCGTGAAAGGCTTGCTCCAGAGCAGTTCCTTCGCCTCGCGTCCGAAGAACTTATCAGGATGCTTGATCGACTCCTCATACATCGTTTTGTACTGCGCCATGGAGCTCACGCGGGCTTTTTTGGCAAAAGCCGCATCAGGCTTGAAGAGACGGTTCTCGGTCATGAGCGACTGGTTTTTGCTGCTGGCTGGAGCTGCTGGCTTGGCCGCTTTTTTAGTGGCGGCTTTAGCGGCAGGTTTTGCAGCTGGCTTGTCAGCTTTTTGGGGGGCGGGCTTGGCGGCTTTCTTCTTGCTCATGGCAGGGGGGTGGGAACGACGGTAGAAATAGGAAAAGAGCGTTAGGCTACAACCTGCCGTCTCTCTCTGGCAATAGCAGAGTGTGGTACTTGCGTGTTTAACACGCAAATACACGTCTCCTCGGCCTGAATAGTCGCAGGAAAATCCCGTTTTGGTCAGGTTACGCAATCAATTCATTGATGATCCGGCCACCGTTAACGATGTCGATGGGACGCACGCCTTCAAGGATGATGCGTTTCTCAGCATTAATGCCGAGCAGGCGATACATGGTTTTGGCGAGATCCTCTGGGCCAACTGGATTTTCATCTGGCTCGGCACCGAGGGCGTCAGACTTGCCATAGACGAATCCTTTTTTCACACCACCACCAGCCATGGCGACGGAGAACACGCGAGGGTAATGATCGCGACCGTTGGTTGAGTTGATTTTTGGCGTGCGTCCGAATTCTGAGCTGACCAAGACCAGCGTGGTGTCCAACATGCCATGCTCATCCAGATCTTTGATCAGGCGGGCGAAGGCGACATCGAACTGTGGAGCCTGGCTGTCAAAAGAGCCTTTGATGTTGGAGTGATGGTCCCAGCTGCCGTAGTTCACCGACACCATCCGGGTGCCAGCTTCCACCAAGCGACGAGCCAAGAGGAATCGCTGCCCGGCGGCATTACGACCGTATTCGTCACGCAGCTTGTCGGATTCTGCGTTCAGATTAAAGGCCTCACGAGCCTGAGATGAGCTGATGAGGTTGTAAGCCGCGTTGTAAAAGCTGTCCATGGCGGTGAGGCCGTCGGACTTTTCGTTGCTGCGGAAGTGCTCATCCACGGCTGAAAGCAGGCTGCGACGGCGATCAAAGCGCTTTTCATCCATGTCTTTCGGCGAGGTGAGATCGCGCACAGTGAAGCCTTTGTCTGCGGGGTCACTGCCGAGGGCAAAGGGACCAAAGGCACTGCTCATGTAACCGCTTCCTTGATCCGGGGCGAAGACTCCTGGAATCGCCACATACGGAGGCAGATTGTTTCGTGAGCCTTGCTCGTGTGAGATGATGGTGCCGAAGCTGGGGAACTTGATCGCCGGGCTGGGGCGGTATCCGGTGAACATGTTGTGTGTGCCACGTTCATGCGCCGCTTCTCCATGAGTCACGGAGCGGATGATGCTGATTTTATCCAGGATCTTGGAGATGTTGGCGAACTTCTCGCCCACATACTCACCAGTCACGCCTTTGATCGGGCTGTAAGGGCCACGGTAATCAGGAGCGGCAAAGGGTTTCGGATCCCAGGACTCATGCTGTGCCATGCCACCGGGAAGATAGATGTGAATGATGGAGCTGGCGATGGGCTTATAAGTCGCCACTTCAGGCATCAAGTGAGCGGCTTGAAGCTTTAGCAACTGCGGCAAAGTGATCCCCAGACCTGCCATTGCCCCGACTTGAAGGAAGTCACGACGGCCTTGGGCTGTCGTGAAGAGATTGCTGTGATTGCCGGTGCAAAGGGAGTGCATTTTCATGAGTCGATCTGGGGTGTGAGACCGAACTTACGGCAAATGAGCCCATGTGTTACGAGGTGAACGACGAGTCGCAATTCACGTCATATCTTCCGCAACCATGGCACTGTCCCTGTCACAATGACGCTCTTCGTTCTCCTTGCCTCCACAGTTTACTCAAAGGATGAGCTGATTCCAAAACCCTCGCATTCTGGCGAATGCGCCTACCCCCACATAGTAGGCTCGTTCGCCAAAACGAGGATTGGTGAGGTTTCGGAATTGACTCCTCAGTTTCCCATAATGAAAGCCGTACACGCGCCGCTTGCCATGGAGGCAAGGCAAGGCTCCAATGAATGCATGACGCCAGAACTCAACGCCGAAGCCCAGCAAGACCTGTTTCGCATCCTCTTTCTCGGAGATGTGGTCGGTGAGCCAGGACGCAAAGCCGTCATGGCGCTGCTACCAGATTTAAAGGATGAACTACAGGTGGATTTCGCCATCGTTAATGGTGAAAACTCCGCCGGTGGACGCGGTATCACGCCAAAAATTGCCATCGGGCTCATGCGAGCGGGCGCTGCGGTGATCACAACGGGCGACCACATCTGGGATCAAAAAGAGATACTGCCATTTATGAAGGAAGAGCCGCGTCTTTTGCGCCCCATCAACTACCCAGAAGGCGCACCTGGACAGGGCACGGTGGTTTTGCAGACGAAAAAAGGCAAAGTTGGCGTCATCAATCTCCAGGGCCGCACCTTCATGAAAGAGGGCATGGAAAATCCCTTCCCTGCGGTTCTGAAAGCAGTGCAGGAAATGCGCGAGGAAACACCAATCCTCTTTGTCGATTTCCATGCTGAGGCGACCAGTGAAAAGGTGGCTATGGGCTGGCATCTGGATGGGTTGGTTTCCGCCGTCGTCGGCACTCACACGCATGTGCCCACCGCAGATGAGCGTGTTTTGCCGAAAGGCACGGCGTTTCAATGTGATGCGGGCATGTGCGGACCGATGGATTCCGTGATCGGCAGCCAGA
>CANHTV010000032.1 GCA_947463285.1 Verrucomicrobiaceae bacterium
AATGCTCAAAGCAGCACTGACAAACCAAGCTCATCAGCCGAGTTGATCGACCCAGCGGCTTTTGGCTTTGGCCGCCCTGGCTACATGGTGGACTCCACGTTCATGGACACGATGGACTTTGCCAACCGTCCAGGTGGCATCGACTTTTTTGAGCTGCGCACCATTTTACCGGTATGGACAAAAAAAGTCGGTGACCTGCGAATCGGCGCATCTCTGGGATATAACCTGAGTGAATTTGATTTCAATGGTTTCGCAGGACTCGGCAGCGAAACACTGAACACCTTGGAAACACAGATTGGTCTGTTTTGGCGGCCCGAACAATCACGCTGGTGGGGGTTGGGCTTTCTGACCCCTGGACTGGGCACCGACTTCCAAGGCATTTCTTGGGATGACTTTGAGATCTCTAGCCTTGGATTACTTGGTTATCGACTCACCGATTCTTTCACGCTGGCAGCCGGCATGTTCGCCCAATACGGAGCCGATGAAGGCATGATCGTGCCCGCTCTCGGTTTCATTTGGAAGCCCGATCCATTCATCCTGCAAGTGACACCTCCTTTCATCGTCTTGGGCTGGCGCGCAACGGAGCGAGTGACTCTAAGCCTCAGCGCCTACCCCAGTGGCGGCTCCTGGGACATTGAGGACCCCAACGTGAATCGTGTGGATCTCAGTGGCTGGCAAGCAGCAGGGGCATTGATCTACCAAGCCACGCAGCGCTTCTCCATCTCAGTGCGTGCTGGTATGAATCTAAGTGCGGAACTGGAACTACGTGATGCTTCCAACAACACCATCAGCAACGAGACACTGGAACCGGCTCCCTTCGGTGCAGTGAATTTTCGATTCCAATTCTAAGCTCATCCCCATGACGCAGTCCACGCCCGATGATTCGCGATTCCGCCTTCTCGTCGAAAACATCGGCGACGTACTGTGGTTCAAGGAGCTGAATCCTACCCGCTTTACCTACATCAGCCCCGCCTTTGAGCGCATCTGGGGGCACAGTGTGGCAGAGTTACAGAAGCAACCAGAGTTGTGGGAGCAATGCATCCACCCGGAAGATCGACACGCAGTCCGCAAAGCACTAGGGCAGTGGTTTAACGGCGAGAAGGCCGACTATGAGGCCCGCTATCGTGTCATTGGAAGAAAAGGAGAGGTGCGCTGGCTGGCGGATCGCGGCATCATCCTTGGTAGGAAAAATGGCAAGCCTTATCAGATCGGCGGCATCGCTCGTGATGTCACCGAACGCGAAGCAGCAGAGGCGACTCGAAAGCGCCTGGCCGCCGTCGTGGAGAATTCAGACGACGCCATCATCACCCTCGATCTCGAAGGTGTAATCCAGACCTGGAATGCGGGTGCAGAACGCATTTTTCAATACAAAGCCAAAGAAGCCGTTGGCAAGTCCGTGGCCTTTTTACGTCCGCCAGAGGCTCAGGATGATGAGGTGGTTTTTCGCCGCTTGATTCAAAACGGCAGGCGTATCGAGCACTATGAAACTCACCGTCGCCGAAAGGACGGTCGAGTCATCGACATCTCCCTCTCCATCTCACCTTTGATTGACTCCACGGGTCGCATCACTGGCTTATCCAAAATTTCGCGAAACATCACCGAGAAAAAACAGGCTGAGCAGACCATCCGTCAGCTCAATGCAGAGCTAGAGCAACGCGTGCAGGAGCGCACAGCCGAGCTGCGAGAACAGATGAGCGCAAGACTGCGGCTGGAGGAAGAGATCCTGCACATCAGTGAGCGCGAGCAGCGCCGTATCGGCCAGGACTTGCATGACGATCTCGGCCAACAACTCGCAGGCACCTGGATGATGGCCGACGTTCTCCAGCGCACTTTGGAGGATCAAAATTCACCCTACCATGCAGAGGCCAAGAAGCTCGGCACACTGCTGCAAAAAGCGCTCGCTCACACTCGTGCCCTTGCCCGTGGGCTGCACCCAGTAGCACCTGAGCAGGGCGGCTTCGCGCGGGCGCTTCAAACACTCGCAAAACATTCAGGCGAGCTTTTTGGCATACACTGCCGCTTTGAAATCCGCAACTTACCTACCATCGACGACGACACCACCGGCACACATCTCTACCGCATCGCCCAGGAGGCCGTGAGCAATGCGGTCAAGCATGGTCGTGCCAAAAAAATACTCATCCGCCTCAGCAGTTCGGGTTTAAGCATCACCGATGACGGCAGCGGCCTGCTACAGCCGGCCAGCAGCGACGGCATGGGCCTGCGCATCATGCATTACAGGGCGGGAATGCTCGGTGGCAAGCTCTCCATTCGGAATAGAAAAAGCAAAGGCGTTGTCGTTAATTTCACCTTTAAACCTCTACCACGTCATGCCAAAACCAAAGCCTCAGGCAACCCTGTCAGCCAAAAAACGAGTACTCATCGTCGATGATCATCCGATTTTCCGGGCAGGTTTAACTGGCCTCGTGAATTTGGAAACAGACATGACCGTCTGCGGTGAGGCTCAGGATGCTCCTCAGGCCATGCAGGTCCTCGAAAAGCTCAAGCCAGACCTAGTGTTGCTGGACATGAGCCTACCCGGCAAAAGTGGCCTGGAGTTACTCAAAGACATCCGTGCCCTTTCGCCAAAGACTCCCGTGCTGATCATCTCCATGCATGACGAGACAATCTACGCTGAGCGGGTCATCCGCGCAGGCGGGCGCGGCTACATCATGAAGCAGGAAGGGCCAGAAAAGATCATTCAGGCCATCCGCAGGGTGATGTCAGGAGGCATCTCCGTGAGTGACGGTATTTCCTCGCAGATCCTGGATGCATTATCGGGAGCAAAGAAAGGTGCAGCCTCATCAGTCTCCACACTGACGGATCGCGAGTTCGAGGTATATCGTTTATTAGGCCAGGGCAAGGAGCCTCACGAGATCGCCCGCACACTGCATCTCAGCATCAAGACTGTGGACACCCATCGCTCCCATATCAGGCAAAAGCTAGGCCTGCGTAATGCCACCGAACTCATCCATCACGCCACACGCTGGACCACCGAGCAGGGCTGACACGTGCTCAGCGATTTGCTGAGATGCAGTGGTCATGGCTGCTCATTGGAAGATGACATGAGGCAGTCCATGATCTGCTCATGAATGAAACCTCCCAACACCTCGAGCATCAACCGAAGCGCAGCGTTTTGACAGCCGTTATTCTGCATGAAGATGCGGAGCCCCCCAGACACGCAGAAACGGTCATTCAGGTGCTTGAAACAATGATTCGGGAGGTGGCTGACATGGCTGTCAAACGCTGGAGTTTTCATCACCTGGAGCGGTTGGATGTTCGTGCGATGGCTAGCCATCAATCAAATGACGCGACAGTATTGATCGTGTGCAGCAGTCATGGCGAAAACCTGCCAGAAAGTGTCACCACGTGGGTGGAGCGGACCTACCAGTCCCCACATTGCCTGAAGCCTCTCATCATCAGCCTTCACCATCTAGAAGACGCAGCTTCAGAGTTCACTCAAAAACTGGCTTCACTCTGGGATGTGCCAAGGCTCACAGATTTCAGCTACGGTGAATCAACCTGCTGGGAGCAGCTGCGTGATTTTGTCGAGCATCGCCTCAGCCTTCTCGAGCAGGAGCCTGAGGATGACATCGACACTTCCGAAAAAAGTCCGTGCAATCCATCAACGGGCCGCCTCGCGGACGGGCCAAGTCCAGCAGATCAAGGCATTCGTGACCGAGCCTATCAACTGTGGTTCTTGGCTGGCAGACCCGAAGGCGGCGCAACTAATTTCTGGCACAAGGCCGAACAAGAAATCACCAACTCTGATGACACCTCCAAGACCAACAAACTAACTCCAAAAAATCAAGCCCATGAAAACAACAATCCTACTACTGGCCGTGTCAGCCACCTTACTCTTGAGCGCTTGCTCAAGCTACCAAGTCACCTCGTCACAGGGCCGCGAAATGCCCTGCTACAGCACCTGGCACGAGTACCCCAGGAATGCATAATACGATACTTCGGCATCCGTGACATGCGAGTGCCATTCACCTTCCCAAAAAATGCGTAGGCCGCTGTATCAACACACACATCCACCAGCTTCGCTTCTTATCACAAAAAATCACTACTACCTATGATCATCCAAATTGACTGGTTCGGCTGCGAACCCAACTCCAACAGAGAACTGTACATTCATAAAACACTCGAAAACCTCAACAGCCTCAAATCAATCTCCCGTGCCAGTTTAAGGATCGAAGAAGACACCCAGAGCAGCCCTCCATTTCGCCTTGTGCTCATTCTTTCGATGCCCGGCCCTGACGTCCTGGCTCATGGCATCGGGCACACTTTTGACGAAGCTTTGCATCGACTCGAAGAGTCGGCTCACAAGACATTAGAAAGACGGTCCAAAATGGCAAAAATGCTTAATGGCGCACCCCGTGGTGTCAAAGCTCTGCACCGTGGTTGATTAAATCTAACATAAAGTATTCATGTCATGAAAACACCTGCCTTGGTTTCCTGGTATCTGATGACTGCCATGTCTTCAAGCCTGCTGGGAAAAACCCCCAAACAGAATCTATCAATCCAAGCTGACGTTGCCGCCAAAAATGCCCCTCTGAATCGACTGGAATGGCACTCACTCAGCCAGGCGGCAAGACAGATGGAACAGCTGATGCATCAGACTCAACCTGTGCGCACTCGTATCTGGCCTCACGCAGTCAGGGATGAAGCCGGTCGGGCTGGGCTCATTGTCGTGGCGCAAAGACCTCTCCTGATGTTTCGCCCCACAGATGATCTGCAAAAACGGCAACACTGGATCGTCGTGGCCGTCGTCGCTGCGGCAAAGGAAGCCATGGAGTCTGCCATCCCCCTCGATCATCTGGCTTTAACAGACATCGACGGAGCCAACGGCAACCTGTGGTTTTACGATGTCAAAATGAGCGTCGCCCGCAATATCTACAAGCAGCTCAATGATCGCACGATCACCATGGATGCTGCCTACGATGAGATTGTGAGTTCTTGGCGGCTCATCACTGCCGCCCATGAAGTAGCGTCTCAGCGATAATCTACTCTTTTTTCAAACTCGCTCATGTTCGGCAGACTTTCCCTTTCGTTCCTCTTTTTAACTCAAGCTTGGATTCATGCCGCCGTCGGTGATCCGCAGATCGCCACCGATCATCCGTGGTATCCGGGCGAGCTCGCGATGTCGTCGTTTGAGCGGCTCGCGGCCACCGCCGCGGAGCAATACGAACGCACCACCGGCCATAAAGCCGACACGGATCACCACAAGGCACTCGCGGCGTGGTTCTTCCGCAATACGCACTACGCCCACGGCGAGGAAGGAAAAGAAAACCTGTCGGACAAAGGTTTCACGAATGATTCGCAGCACTCCACGCGGGATTACTGGACCGGGCTTTTCGCTCATGGCTTCGGCCTGTGCGGAACGACGCACGCACAGTGGACTGCGGAGCTGGATGCGCTGCTTGGCCCCTGCCGCAGCCGCGTCACTGGCACGCACGGCCACAACAGCCTCGAAGTCTTTCTCACCGGCGGTCCGTATGACGAGGGACGCTGGGCATTGCTCGATCACGATCTCTCTACCGTCATTTACGATGCCATGGGCACTTCGCTGCTCGGGCTGGATGTCATCTCGCAGCATCATGAGCGCTTCACACGGCGCGATTACCATTCCGAGCGTCAAAAAGGCTGGCTCGTCTGCGGTTTACATAAGGATGATAGAGGCTCCTATGTCTCCTACCAAAGCGCGGAGTATCGCGCCGGCTACGCTGGCACTCCGCCGCTCGTGCAGCTGCGGAGAGGCGAAAGCCTCCGCCACTGGTTCGAGCCGGGACTTGACGATGGCAAGACATTCGTTTTCTGGGGCCGCAATCCGATGATCAAAGGCATCCCCGGCCCCGAGCGCTCGCGCACATGGGTGAATCAGCCGGAAAAGATGCACGGCTCGCAAAACGGCACGCCGCACATCGATGGCCAGGCACGCTACAGCAACGCCGTATATCACTGGCGGCCTGATTTTGCCGATGGCATCGTCAGCAGCGATGAAAAGCACGTCACGCTCGAATTTTTCACGCCCTACATCATCGGTGCCACACCGTCGGATGATAGCGAATGGGGCATCTACAAGCCCGGCGGCAAAAACGGCCTCGTTTTGCGCGGCAGAGCCACCTGCGCCCTCGCCGTCTCCACCGATGGCGGCACGTCGTGGCATGAAGCGGGCACCTTTCGCGATGGAATCGACCTCACCGATCAAGTCAAAGGCCACCGTCAGTATCATCTGCGCTTCGATGCACCGGCGGCGCAGCTTCAAAAAGCAAACATCGACATCACCACCGTCTGCCAGGCCAATGCGGCCACCTTTCCTCGCTTGAAGGAAAACGGCACGCGCATCCGCTACGAGGCCAGCGGCCGCGGCATCGTCAGCTACGGACCGAACAAGCAACAAGCCGCGCCACGCATCATCGACGGCGCGTTGGACTCGCCAAAGGTCACGCTCGAATTTGCCACGCCTCGCGGCGAGAGCATTCAAGCGCTGCACGTCGCCACGCAGATCGCCTCCAGCAATCCACCGAGCCCCGACATCGCTTACCACATCGATTACTCGCTCGATGGCGGTCAAAAATGGTCCCCGCTGCTCAAAGATGGCCGCATTGAACGTCGCGGCGCCGAGCCGAAAGATTTCTGGTCGCAGTCGATGTGGAGCGCCGCGCTCAACCTGCCGGAAAACACCGCCAGCAACGTCCGCGTGCGCTTTCACAACACCGGCGGCAAGCGCTACCTCCGCGCCGAAGGCCACCTGCTCTATCCCGTGAGCGGCACCGCCTCGAAAGTCACCTTCGCCTGGACCGACAGCACTGGCGAGCATCAACAAACCAAACTCCTCGACCACCGCGGAAGCTGGGAGATCCCGACGCACCAGCAGGTGAAGACACGCTGGGTCGAGATCGCTCATCCCTGAGCTGTTGCCACATCAACTTTTCTCCCAACACCAACCACATGCCACTCCACGCCTTCAGTTCCACCCCCGTCGAGCATTGCGAACTCTGCCACAGCACGCACTTCACCGTAGTGGCGAGCAAAGATCGCGACGGGCAACCTCTGCGAAGCGTCATCTGTGAAAACTGCGGGCTAGTCTTCTCCGATCCGCGGCCGGATTCCACGCAGATCGACGACTTTTACCGCGAAGGCTACCGCATGGCTTACAAGCAAGCTTGGCAGCCGCGGCTGAAGCACACCTACCGCGCCGGCAAGGTCGCCCAGGACCGCATGCGTCATCTCATGGCGTTGCTCGTTCCTGGATCGAGCGTGCTCGACTTCGGCTCCGGCGGCGGCGAACTCGTCTTCATCCTGCGCGAGCTCGGTCATGAGGCGCGTGGCATCGAGCCAAACATCGGCTATGCCGAATACTCGCGCGATGTGCTCGGCATCACGGTGCAGATCGGCGGTTTCGCCGAGGCACGCGTGGAGCCGCGCAGCCTCGATCTCGTCACGCTCTTCCACGTCGCCGAGCATCTCGAGCATCCCGTCGAGGCCTTCAAACAGGCCGCGCAGTGGCTTCGCGTTGGCGGCAAGCTCTACATCGAGGTGCCAAACGTCGAAAGCCGCTGCATTTGGCCCTCCAGCCGTTTTCATCAAGCGCATCTTTACAACTTCAACGCCGCCACGCTTGCACAGGCCGGACGCCTCGCGGGCTTGGGAGTCGTCACCACTTTCACCTCCGAGGACGGCGGCAATGTCACCGCCATCTTCGAAAAGCCCGAGACGCCCATCGACACTGCACCCGCGCCGCTGGCCGACAATGCGGATCGCATCGCCCGCATCCTCCGCGACCACACCGCATTCGCGCATGCCTTCACCGCGCATCCTTACACCCGCCCCATCCAAAAACTCCGCCGCCAATGGGACGAGCGCCAAGCTATCGCCCACTTCAGCGATGGCAAAACACTCCTCCAGCACCTCGCCCGCGAGATCAAGCATCCACAGCGCCACGATCACCATGATGGACCGAAAGGGGCTCTGGCCACGGCATAACCGGAGACGTTTCAAACCATGCGTCTGCTGCTTCTCCTCACGTCGTCCGCTTTCGCGTTCGAACCGCTCCCACAAGGCCCCGGCCTATCACAAACCCATCCCGGCGACTCCGGCATCGACAAACATCCTGCGGTGCTTCTCGTCGAAAACTTCGAAGAAGGCACGCTGGAGGCCTTGAAGCCGCGTTGGAATGAAATCGAGAACAAGGACGGCCAGGTGCTCGAAATCGTGAACGAGCATCCCGCGGCCAGTGCGGGCTCCAAATGCCTTCAAGTCACCGCGACGCTCGGCGAGAACACCGGCGGGCATTTGTTCAAGCGGCTCGATCCCATCCAAACCCGCGTCTTCTCGCGCTTCTACGTGAAGTTCGCCGAGGACGCGCCTTACCTGCATCACTTCAGTGGCCTCGGCGGCTACAATCCGCCCACGAATTGGCCGCAAGGCAGCGCGGGTAAGCACGCGGCGGGCGACACACGCTTCAGTGCCCGCATCGAGCCGAATGGCAGCTACGGCACGCTCGCCGCGCCCGGTGGCTGGATGTTTTACACCTATTGGCACGACATGAAGCAGAGTGCCGACGGCGGCTTCTGGGGCAATGGCCTCTGGCCCGAAGACCGCCCCGGTCCGCCACGCGGCCAGTGGCAGTGCGTCGAGATCATGGTGAAATGCAACGACATCGGCCAGAGCAACGGCGAGCTCGCCCTGTGGCTCGATGGCAAACTCACCACGCACATCGGCCCCGGCACGAAAACCGGTAAATGGACCGGCGAAGGATTCCAGGTCGCGAAAGACGGCGAAAGCACCTTCGAAGGCTTCCGCTGGCGCACCGTGCCGGAGCTGGCCGTCAGCTACTTCATGCTCAGCCACTACGTCACCGAAAACGCCTACCGCCAGAACAACGTCGCGAACCCGCCCGAGACGAATCGCGTGTGGTTCGATGACATTGTGATCGCTACGGAGTATGTCGGGCCCATCTCGAAGCGTTGATAGCACAACATGGTTTCAAGATCTGCTTTCATCTCTGCCATCGCGATGCTGATGCTCGGCATCACGCTGGCCACCGGCGCGGAACCGCGTGCGTTCTTCGTGCAGCATTGTGAGAAATGCCACTCGGGTGCGAAGCCGAAGGGTGACTTCGATTTGAAGAGTCTCGCCCCGGATTTCAGTGATAAAAAAGCCCGCGGCCACTGGCTTGCGGTGCTGGATCAATTGCAATCCGGCGATATGCCACCTGAGGACAAACCTCGCCCGGCTGCGGATGACCTGAAGGCGGTGATGGATTGGATTCAGCAAAGCGCGACAAAGGCGGAGACGCAGAATGGTGAAAAGCCAGGCCGCGTGGTGATGCGAAGGCTGAACCGTGCCGAGTATGCGAACACCGTGCGCGATTTGCTCGGCGTGGAGGTCGATCTGACCGATCTGCTGCCGCCCGACACCTCCACGAACGGTTTCGACAACAATGCCGAGTCGCTGCACACCTCGTCCTACTTGATGCGCAGCTATCTGGAGGCGGCGGATCGTGTGCTCGATGAGGCCATCGTAAATGAATCGAAGCCCTGGCAGGTGAAGAAGCGCTTTCACATCAAAGACGAATCCTCCGTGAAGCGGCCCGGCAGCGTGTATCGCTTTCTCGAGGATGGTGTGGCCATCTTTGCGGTCTGGGAGTCGGCGAACATCCGCGTGACGATGTGGAACTTTCGCAGCCCCTTCCGTGGCAAGTATCGCTTCCGCATCTCCGCCTATGGATTTCAGAGCCAGGGCAAACCGGTGAAGTTTCATGTCACCGCGGGCACATTCAAAGAGGTCACCGAAGAGCGCCTGCTGGACTACTATTCCGTGCCTGCGGACAAGCCCACAGAGATCGAGTTCACCGCGCAGTTGGAGCCGGAAAATCGCATCCGCATCATCGCCGATGATCTGCCTGCCACGCCGCCGATGGTGGAGAAAATCGGCGCTGACAAATACGACGGCCCTGGCCTCGTGGTGCAGTGGGTGGATGCGGAGGGGCCGCTGATGGACTCGTGGCCGCCAGCGAGTCATGTGGCTTTGTTTGGCGATCTGGAGCAGAAGAAGATGCCCAAGGAGGACGATCCAGACTGGCGCGAGGTTGTCTCAGAGAATCCGCTGCACGATGCCGAGCGCATCCTGCGGCAGTTCGCCCGCCGCGCCTTCCGCCGTCCCGTGATGGAGGAGGACATTCAGCCGATCCTCGCCCGAGTGCGGCAGCGACTGGAGGCTGGTTACACTTTTGAGCAAGCTGTGCGCGTGGGGCTGAAGGCAGTGCTCGTCTCGCCGCAGTTCCTTTTCTTCCACGAGAAGAGCCCCAAAGAAGGCGGCGAGTTGGATGACTACGCGTTGGCGAGCCGCCTGTCGTACTTCCTGTGGAGTTCCATGCCGGACGAGGAGTTGTTTCGACTGGCAGCGGATCAAAAACTGCATCAGCCCGAAGTGCTGCGTCAGCAGGTGGAGCGCCTGCTGAAGGACGACAAAGCCGCCGCCTTCACCCGCGAGTTCACCGGCCAGTGGCTCAGTCTGCGCGCCATCGATGCCACCATGCCTGACCGCACCTTGTATCCTGAGTATGATGACAGCCTCAAGTCCGCCATGCTGAAGGAAACGAATCTCTTCTTCAATGAGGTGCTCACGCAGGATCTGCCGCTGACGAGCTTCGTCGCCTCAGACTTCACTTTTCTCAATGAGCGACTGGCCAAGCACTACGGGCTAATGGAGCCGTATCAGGCGGAGATGCGGAGACTGGAAGACAAGGAGACAATGGGACAATCAGACAGGGAGAAACCGGACCATTCAGACGTCTCATTGTCTCCCCCTCTCCTTGTCTCATTGTCCAACCGCCTGATCAAAGTTCCGCTGCCTGCGGGCAGCCATCGCGGAGGTGTCATGACGATGGGCAGCGTGCTGAAAGTCACGGCGAACGGCACCACCACCTCACCCGTGCTGCGTGGCTCCTGGGTGCTGGAGCGCATCCTCGGCACACCACCTGCGAAGCCGCCCGTGGATGTGGAGGCCATCGAGCCCGACATCCGCGGAGCCACCACCATCCGTGAGCAACTCGCCAAGCATCGCGATGTCGAAGCCTGCGCTGGCTGTCATAAGAAGATCGATCCACCAGGTTTCGCCTTGGAAAGCTTCGACGTCATCGGCGGCTGGCGAGAGCACTACCGCAGCCTCACCAACAACGGCGAGCGCGATAGCCAGGGCCGCCGCGTGCGCCCAGGCCCCGCCGTCGATCCCTCCGACGTGCTTACCGACGGACGCCGCTTTCAGAACATCGATGAGTTCAAGCAACTCCTCCTCACCGACAAAGATCAGCTCACCCGAAACCTCGCCGAAAAACTCCTCGCCTACGCCACCGGAGCTGAGCCAACGCCGCTCGATCGCCCGCAGATTGAGTCCATCATTCAGCGGACACGAGAAAACAAAAACGGTTTCCGTTCCCTGATCCACGAGATCGTTCAGAGCAGCCTCTTCCAAACGAAGTGACCATCAGACAATGAGACAATGAGACAATCAGACAGGGAGACCATGAGATGAAAGATACGAGCCAACCTGCCAGTCGGAAGACGAAGATCACGCGCCACACGGATTTGGAAGTGTATCAACGAGCCTTTTCGACCGCGATGAACTTGTTTAAGCTCAGCAAATCGTTTCCTGCGGAAGAGAAGTATTCGCTGACGGACCAGTGCCGTCGTTCCTCTCGCTCAGTTGCCGCCAATATCACCGAGGCATGGCGAAAGCGACGCTATTCCGCCTCTTTTGTCAGCAAGCTCAATGATGCCGAAGGCGAAGCGGCAGAAACTCAAACCTGGCTCCAGTTCGCTGTCGAATGTGGTTACGTCGAGGCCGAAGTCGCCCGTCCTCTTTACGCCGAATACGACCAGATCATCGCCATGCTGCTCACCATGCAAAACCACCCCGAAAACTGGTGCCTTACCAAGCGCTAACGCCGTTTCCTCCCAGTCCCATTGTCTCCCTGTCTCATTGTCTCCCTGTCTCATTGTCTCCCTGTCTCATTGTCTCCCTGTCTCATTGTCTGATCGCCTCCCTCTACCCATGAAAACCCGCCGCACCTTCCTCCGCTCCGCTGGCATCACGATGGCACTGCCTTGGCTCGAAAGCCTCGCAGCGAGTGGCTCCAAAACACCTCGGCGCATGGTCTGCATCTGTGCTCCGCTCGGCTTTCTGCCAGAGAGTTTCATTCCCGGCCAGAGCGGCGCGGATTACACACCTTCGCCATACCTGGAGCCGTTCGCGGATTTCCGAAAAGACTTCACCGTCGTCTCCGGGCTCATGCATGCAGGCATGAGTTCCGGCCTCGGACATCAGGCCTCCGCCAGCTTTCTCACCGGTGTGCCGGGTGCGGGCAGGCCTGGGTTTCGCAATGCCATCTCGCTCGATCAACTCGCCGCCGAGAGCATCGGCATGGAGACGCGTTTCCCCAGCCTCGTGCTCTCAGCGGAAGGTGCAGGCGGCCTTTCCTGGACGCGCACCGGAGCGCTCATTCCGGCGGACAACTCGCCGTCCAAGGTCTTCGCCCGACTCTTTCTCGAAGGCAAAGGCGACACCGTCCGCGCCCAGCTCCAGCGCCTCGATGACGGGCGCAGCATCCTCGACGACTTGCGATCTCAAGCCCGTGCCCTCAGCGCCAAAGTCGGCCACGAGGACCGCGAAAAGCTCGATGAATACCTCACCAGCGTCCGCGAACTCGAGGTGCGCATGGTCAATGACGAGCGCTGGGCCCGCACACCCAAGCCCAAGGTGGATGCCGAGCCTCCCACGGACATCTCCAACGCCGCCGACCTCATCGGACGCACGCGCCTGCTCTTTGATCTCAGCCATCTTGCGCTGCAAACCGACTCCACCCGGCTCATCACCATCATGCTGTCGGGAAACACATTTACCCCACCCATTGAAGGCGTCACCCTCGGTCATCACGACCTCTCGCATCATGGCAAAGATCCCGCGAAACTGGCGCAGCTCCAGATCGTCGAAACCGAGACTCTCAAAACCGTGCGTGGCCTGCTGGCTCAGCTCCGCCAGTCCAAAGACGCCAGCGGCAGCCTGCTCGACAGCACCGCCGTCTTCCTCGGCAGCAACCTTGGCGATGGCAGCAGCCACTCCACCAAGAATCTGCCCGCCCTTCTTGCAGGCGGCCGCTTCCGTCATGGTCAGCACCTCGCCTTCGATCCCGACAGCCCGCCACCGCTCTGCAATCTCTACGTCAGCATGCTCCAGCATCTCGGCATCGAAACCGATCGCTTCAGCAGCGCGACCGGCACGCTCAGCGGTCTCGATTTGAAGACTGCCTGATCTTACTTTTTGGCAGGAAAACGGAAGGGCAGGAAGATTCTCCGATCCCCTTTCCCCCATTTTCCTGCCCCCAAATCTTCCTGCCAAACCCACCTCCGCTCCCAACCAACCGTGCGTTCATTCCTCCTCTTCATCGCCCTCGCCTCGACCGCTCTGGCCGCCAGCTACGAACCCACCTGGTCCACCATCCCGCCGAAGCGCACCATCCAGCACAGCGACACGAATGGAGCGTCGCTCTTGAAGGCCGTGGAAGCGTTGCAGCCGGGCGACAGGCTCGAACTCGCCGCTGGCAACTACAGCGTCGAGCGCATGTGGGACATCGGCGTGAGCGGCACAGCAGAGGCACCGATCTGGATCGTCGCAGCCGAGGGAGCGCAGGTCGTCATCACGCGGCCTGATGACAAACAAAACGTGCTCAATGTCGGCCAAGGCGGCCCGGTGAAGTTCCTGTGCCTGCGTGGCATCGAGTTCACCGGTGGCAGTCACGGCCTGCGGCTCGGCCACTGCTCGGACGTCTGGATCGATCAATGCCACATCCATCACACCGGTCAGGTTTGCCTCAGTGCGAACAGCGCCGACACGCAGCGCCTCTTTTTGACCCGCAATCACATCCACCACGGCGATGGTCACGCGGAAGGCATGTATCTCGGTGCCAACAACGGCGACCACATCATGAGCGAGAGCGTCATCGCGCTGAACCACATTCACGATTGTCGCGGCGATCAAGGCGATGGCATCGAGGTGAAGCAAGGCTCCTGGGGCAACCTCATCGCCGAGAACCATGTGCATGACACGCAGTATCCCTGCATCACCGTGTATGGCACCGCTGGGAAGCCCGTGAACATCATCGAGCGCAACCTCTGCTACAACAGCGGCGACAACGTCATGCAGGTGCAGGGCGAGGCCATCGTGCGCAACAACGTCCTCATCAACGGTGCGGGCGCGGGCTTTGCCAGCACCGACCACCAAGGCAAGACGCTCAATCTCCAAGTCATCCACAACATCATCCTCAATGCAGCGCACGCCTTCCGCGGCGGCTCCTGGAATGGCCGCGAAGGCATGGTCCTGGCCAACAACATCCTCTACTCTCGCGATGCGAATGCCCTCCACTACGCCAACGGCAACGCCGGCGTCATCAGCAGTGGCAACGTCGTCTTCGGCGATGGCCCCAAAGACGGCTGCGTCAAAGGTCGCGGCTTCGAGGACTTCCCCGGCGTCACCCTCGATGGCAGCAAGCACGACGCCACACCTGCCAGCGAAGCTCGTTTTGACAGTGCCGATGCGAAATACCTCCTGCCGACCGACTTCCACGGCAAAGCACGCACCAAGAATGTCAGCGGAGCCATCGCCCCTTGATCCATGCACAAAGCTAAAGCTCTCCTCAGCGCATTCGGGTTATGCGTCACGACATCAGTCGTCGCCGACGAGTTGCCCGCCTTTCCCGGTGCAGAAGGATTTGGTGCGAAGGCCAAAGGTGGGCGTGGCGGAGCGGTCTTGTTTGTCGAGAATCTCCATGATGCTGGTCCAGGCAGTCTGCGGGCAGCTTTGGAGTCAAAAGGGCCGCGCACGGTCATCTTTCGCCTGGGAGGGACGATCGTGCTCAAGTCAGAGATCACCGTCCGAAATCCTTTTCTCACCCTCGCCGGTCAGACAGCTCCTGGAGGCGGCATTGCCATCAAGATCGACGGAAAATCCGACATCGGAGCGATCAACATCGAGACGCACGACGTCATCGTTCAGCATCTGCGTGTCCGACCTGGCCCTGCGATCAAAGGCAGCGTCAACGGCGATGCCCTTCAGATGCTGGAGAACGCCCACGATGTCATCATTGACCACTGCTCACTGAGTTGGAGCACCGATGAGGTCATCAGCGGCTGGTATGACGCCCGCGACATCACGGTGCAGCACTGCATCATCTCCGAGGCGCTGCACGATTCGGTGCATCAAAAAGGCCCGCATGGCATGGGCATGCTCTTTGGCGACAAAAACAAGAGCATCACGATTCACCGCAATCTCCTGGCCCATAACAACCAGCGCAATCCACGGCTCAACCCGGAGGTCAAAGGCAGGTTCCAAGTGAACAACAACGTCATCTACAACTGGGGCCAGATCGCTGGCGAAATGACGGATGAAGCGGAGATCAACTTGACCGGCAACCTTTACAAAAGCGGACCCTCATCGCGGCCCGAACGTGGCGTGGCGGTGGATGGCAAGGTGAAGATCTATCCCAAGGACAACCTCAGCCCGATCCGACTCGATGCCACCCAGCCCGAAGAGGCCATCATCAAACCTTGGGAGGAGAAAATGGATCGCCGCAAGTTTGCTGTGAGCACCCCATTCAGTGCTCCGTCGTTGACGATCCTATCCGCTACCGAAACCTACGAGGCCGTTCTCGCCAATGTCGGTGCCACCCGCCCCAAGCTCGA
>CANHTV010000033.1 GCA_947463285.1 Verrucomicrobiaceae bacterium
ATGCCGGTTACGGCCTGATCGGCGGCATCGGTCTCGGCCTAGGCTACATCGCTCCGGTTTCGACACTGATGAAGTGGTTCCCAGACCGCCCCGGCATGGCGACAGGAATGGCGATCATGGGCTTTGGCGGCGGTGCCTTGATCGGTGGCCCATTGGCAGAAGAACTCATGAAAAAGTTCTCCTCAGACATCTCGGTCGGAGCTGGAGAAGCCTTTCTCGTCATGGCAGCGCTGTATGCGGTGTCCATGCTTTTTGGTGCGGTCATTGTGAGAGTGCCGCCAGAGGGATGGAAGCCTGAAGGCTGGGAACCCAAAGCGACAACGGCAAGGCTGGTGACCAACTCCAGCGTCTCCGTGGATACGGCCTGGAAGACACCTCAATTCTGGCTGCTCTGGATTGTACTCTGCATGAATGTGAGCGCAGGCATCGGTATCCTTGGTCAGGCTTCCCCCATGATTCAGGACATGTTCAAGGTGACGCCTGCCGCAGCTGCTGGCTATGTCGGCCTTCTTTCCTTGTGCAATCTGAGCGGCCGCTTTTTCTGGTCATCGATGTCAGACTTCACCGGCAGAAAAGGTATCTACTGCATTTATTTCATTCTCGGTGCCATACTCTACATGAGCGTCCCTTGGACCCAGGGGAGCGGCAGCGTCACTTTGTTTGTCATCAGCACCGGCTTAATCCTAACCATGTATGGCGGCGGATTTGCCACCATCCCCGCTTATCTGAGAGATCTTTTTGGGAGCTATCAAGTGGGGGCCATCCATGGCCGCCTCATCACAGCATGGTCGATGGCTGCCATCATTGGGCCTCAGTTGGTGGACAGGCTATCCGTCGCTAATAAAAAGACCATGCCACCGGAGCAGGCCTACAACTCCATCTTCCATCTGATGATCGGTCTCCTAATCGTGGGCCTTATTGCCAATCTACTGGTGCGCCCTGTGGATGCCAAGTATCACCTCGAAGACAAGACCAAGTCTGATCTCCCATGAAATCCCTGACTCTCTTCATCGCCTGGATATGGATCACGTTACCTCTCAGCTGGGGAGTCTATAAATCTGTGCAAAAATCCGCACCGCTTTTTCAACAGCCTGCGTCGAAAGTCATGCCATGAATTGGATTAAAAACTGGCTCAGACAACGCAAGAAGAAACGCCTCAAACGCAAGGTGATGCGCTTAGCGAAGTCAGTAGGAACTGGATTAAAGGTGAATGGTCCCACAGGAGTCACCGCCAACACCATTTTAGGTGATAATGTCAACTTCAACGGCATGACCGTTTCAGGGAATGGCCGAGTCGTGATAGGTAATAATTTTCACTCTGGTCCAGAATGCCGGATCATCACCTCTTTCCACAACTACGAAGGCAAAAAGATACCCTACGACTCCACCTACATTCACAAAGACGTAATCATCGAGGATAATGTCTGGCTGGGCACACGAGTGATCGTTTTAGGCGGGGTCACCATCCATGAAGGTGCCATCATTCAAGCTGGGAGCACGGTCGTCTCAGACATACCAAAAGGCGCCATCGCGGGCGGACATCCGGCCAAGGTCTTCAAATACCGTGATCTGGAACATTATGATGAACTGAAAGAGCAAAAAGCTTTCTTCTAAGGCCACTTCAGCGAAAAAGCACTCCCAGCTTCTTGCCGAGCAAAACCCCTGCTCCGACAATGGTGATCGTTAAAAAAACCATGGCCCAAACCCCCAAAGCCGAGGCGATCTGAGGCCCATTTCCCAAGGAGAGGATGAGTGAATAGATGGCCTTGGTGATCGGAAAATGAGCGGCCTGCTGCGCTAGAATCATTGAGTCGCTCACCTCCAGCATGGCAAAAGCAAAAGCCAGCAGGCCCCCCGCCAGCAAATTCGGAGCCACAAGTGGCAGCGTTACGCGCCAAAGAGCGCGCCAAGGCGTAGCGCCGAGGTTTTGCGCGGCCTCCTCCAGCATCGGACTGACCTGCTGAAAACCCGCACTGGCCGAACGCACGACGTAAGGCAGACGCCTCACCGCGTAAGCAATGACCAGCAGCAGCAGTGGGTCTTCACCCAAAATGAGCCAGTCAAAAGGCTGACCAGGACGCGTCATCGCGAGATACCCAAAAGCCACCACGATACCTGGCACCGCCAACGGCAA
The DNA here is from genome assembly GCA_947463285.1 of Verrucomicrobiaceae bacterium. Taxonomy (GTDB): domain Bacteria; phylum Verrucomicrobiota; class Verrucomicrobiia; order Verrucomicrobiales; family Verrucomicrobiaceae; genus Prosthecobacter. The sequence goes on from CANHTV010000033.1 coordinate 2,135, forward strand.
CATGGCCATGACATCCAAAAACTGCCGCCCCCAGATTCGAGTACGCACATTCACGTAGGCCACACCTGTGCCTAGAAACAAAGCCACCACCAAAGCAAGACCCGAGTACTTCAAGCTGTTGGCAATGGAACTGAGCGTCAGATCATGTCCGAGCGCCGCCTGATAATGGCTGAGTGTCAGACTTTGGGGAAACACCGTCCCATACCAATCCGTGGAGAAGCTTAAAAGAACGACACCGAGGTGCGGAATAACGGCGAGCAAGCAAATCATCGCAAACACACCTGAGCCCAACCACCCCAGAACACCTGGCAACTTTTTGGTTTCGCGTGACATCGTGGCACGTCCAGCACCCGAAGCCGATGCTCCACCAAACCAATAGCGGCTGAGTCCATAAATCAGCGTGCTGATCAGCAACATGACCACCACCAAGGCATAAGGGAAGGGATTGCCACTGAGATCATTCAGAGAACGAAAGATCTGCACGGCGGTCACTCGCTCAAAATCAAACACCAGGGGAACACCCAGTTCGGTGAAAGCCCAGATGAAAACTATGGTCCCGCCTGCAAAGACACCCGGCATGATCAGCGGCAACGTCACACGCGTAAAACGCCGCCAAGCAGAACAGCCCAGACTGGCAGCAGCCTCCTCCATGGAGGGATCGAGATTGGCAAGAGTCGCTGCAATGTTCAGATACAAAATCGGGTAAAGATGCAGCACCTCCATGATCACAATGCCCAAAAGCTGACCTTCAGCGAACCAATCCACAGGCTTGGCGGCATCCATAAAGCCAAGTTGAATCAACAAACTATTCACCGCCCCCATCTGGCCGAGCATCGCCTTGATACCAATGGCACCGACAAACGGTGGCAGCACCATCGGCGTCAGCACCAGACTATTCAGCAGCGTTTTTCCAGGATAATCAAAGCGCACGAAAAGCAGCGCCAAGGGCAGTGAGACGAGCAGACAGCCGACGGTTGTGCAAGCTGCAATGATGAAGGAATTTAAGAGACCCTCGCGATACAGGCGGTTTTGAAAAACCTCGATGATGTAATCGATCGAAAACTCATGGCTGGGAGACTCAAAGGCTACCCGCACCGTCGTCCAGATCGGATACATAAAGAAGCAGCCAAAGATGGTCAACATCGACCCGAAAATGATGAGGGAAAAAGTGCGCGTCATTCAATGTTTGGTTTCTATGAATTTTCGCCTTTCGTCTATCCACATCTTTTTAATCAACCAGCACTGACTGAGTCTCGCTGCTATGATTTCGACAGAGGTCTCAAGTGCAAGGTAAGCGGCAGCAGTCGTCCGCCTTTCTTGGAAGTGTCATCCAGCTCACACAAAGAAAACGACAAGCGAGTGAGATGCGAGGATGGCGTCTTCAAGTGCTTTAATAATGGCACTGCCGCACACTGCGCAGGATCCCAGGAAACTTCAAAGCCGACACCACGAGCATCGGTCAAGGAGACGCGTCCGTCAGTTGCGCCTATGGCGGCTGTGCTGGATACAAAAAGAGACGCAGGCTGTGCATGATTAAAGGAACTCTCGATGGAGAAAGTCTCGGAAGCATCACCACCGTTCTGACACTGTAGATTCAAGGGTAAAACAACAGCATCTGGCAAAAGCGTTAATATACCCACACGAACGATGCCAATGGGGCGCTCCCAGTCTTTAAACTCGTAGGACAAGCTGACAGACTCTTCATGCAGACTGATGGAAATGGTTTTCACCAGACGCCCACCAGCCATTGGCTGCTCACCCTGAATGATCAGGTGTGATTGGGTCTGGCGGATGTCAGGATTCATCCACTCCAAATCCGTAAGACGAATGCGCTCACCTGGTATCTCGATTAAAACACCACCCGAGTAATAATCAGCACCGAGATCAATGGAGTCAAAAAATCCCTGGGCTAAAGTTCCCAGCAATGGCACGCCACCATGGGAGACAAAGCCCAGTGACTTCAAGGTCAGACCTCTGCGTGCATTGAAGACGAGCTTAACAAACTTCGACTCGCAAGACCAGTAAATCCCTTCTTCGTGTTTGGTGATTCTTACCTCTGCAGATTCAGCAGCAGCAGAATCATCAACTGAAAATTCGACCAGACTCGGAAGCATTTCTTCAAAGTTGGATAGCCGAGCCAGCATATCATTCCAGCGACTTTCTGTGATATGGGTGCGCAAATCACTGGCCCAAAACTCAGCAAGCTCACGCCATAGCTCAGGCGATGCATCTGACACCGTCTTCAATCGACGTAGCAAGCTGTGACAGGTGGTGTTTAGCCACAAATCGTCTCGTCCAGTCACCGCCCAGCGGTTAATATTATACTTGGCCTGCTTTTTGACCGGAATGGGATATGAGGAGGACGAAAGTGTGGCTGCATGTATGACTTTACCATCGTTCTGGGCTGCCAATGCCTCGCTGGGACTTACCCAGCCAAGGCCTAGCCTTTCCACTAGCAGATCACAGACGCGCCCGATGCGTGACCACTCGCCTTCTGAATGGAGACTGGCCTCCGTAGTGAAGCGGCCAGGTCGGAAATCAAAGATCTCAGCATCATTGCAGTAAATCGGCAGCACATTTTCGTCTTCAGATGAAAGCCTCTGAAGATACTCCAGATACTCACTGATGGGAATGTCTCCATGGACAACACGTTGTAGCCGCTGAAAAAGAATAGAGTCAGACCACAGCACTGGCAGAGACTGCCCATTTAAACCTAAAGCATGGGATGGCACAGCCAGATCAGGGTGATGATCAAGATCCAGTGCTAAACGCACGTTATCACGATCCATAATCAGCCCCTCATACCCATTGGCCGCATACACGTCCACAAGGCTTGAGGAATAGGCCATTTCATTCACAAGCACTAGGCGAGGGCGTAAGCCCAGGCACTCCTCATAGGCCTCAATGCCGAGACGTTGATTCCAAACATTCATTTCGTAAGGCACCAACGGACCGATCATTTGAGTCCAGCCACTGCCGATGAGTTCACACTGTCGGGCTTCCAGCAGTGTTTTGAATTTTGCGATCCAGTCGCGGTCGATGGTCTCTATTTGTCGAAGAGTCCAGCCTGTAAGCTCTATGCCAATCGGTATGCCTTTCCCCTCTGCCAACTCCAGCAAGGGCCAGTAGCAGCGTTTGATCACGTCAGGGCGAGATTCTGCCGGGATGGAAGAAAAGGCGAGATTGAGGTGGTAAACTTGAAAGCCTTTCATGTAAGTCAGTCTGGGAAATCGACCACGATCTTCGAGTAGGAACCAGCGAGACCTTTGGTGAGCTCAAACGCATCTTGAATCTGATTCCAGGAAAACTTGTGGGAGATTAATGCATTCCAACTCTCCACGTCTCGACTCAGCCAGTCGATCGCCAAAGGAAAGCAACCATGGCTGTTGCGGCTGCCCAAAATATCAAGCTCCTTGAAAACAATGTCTGAGCCTTTGATGGCAGAAGTCTCCTTGGAATGACCATGTAAAATGACCTTACCAGCAAAAGCAGCCAAGCGCAGACAGGCTTCCACCGCGGCACTCTTGCCCGCACATTCGACAGCGACACTTACTCCCTCGCCACCCGTGATCTCCATAACCTGAGCATCAGCATCTAGGTCGGTGGCTTTCACGCAGTGCTCAGCGCCCAGGGCTCTGGCCTTGGCCAGCGTGGAGTCTGACAGGCTCCAGGCTATCACGCGTGCACCAGCACGCTGCAAAACTCGCTGCACGAGAGAGCCCACATTGCCAACACCTGCGACGAGGCACCACCTGCCCTTCACATCCCCTGCTCTTTGCAGCACATGCAGTGCCAGGGTCAGGGGTTCCGCCAGCACAAACCTGCGGACATCCACGTCATCTGGCAAAACATGGGCACGGGACGCATCGAGCGTAAAAAAATCACGTATGATGCCATCACGCTGCACGCCTAGAGTCTGATTGCTACGGCAGCAATTGGGCCGCCCATTGAGACAGGCGTGGCAGACACCGCAGTTCTTGTACGGATCAGCCACAATTCGAGTTCCAGGCCGGAGCGCACGTTCCGAGCGGTCCTCGATGACCTCCGCCACCACCTCATGTCCGGGCACCCGAGGAAAAGGCGCAGCCGGCATAGCCCCGGCATAAATGAGACGATCCGTGCCACAGAGCCCCAGACGCAGCGGCCGACAAAGCAACTCCCCTGCCCTTACCTCCGGCATCAGGTCTTCTTCCAACCTTGACTCAAATGGCGCTGTGATGACAAATCTTTGAGGATGCATGTTTAGTTAGGTTTGAATTCCACCTTCTGACAAACCAAAATCGTATTCGTCCCACATGGATCATCGTCAAAAACAATTGTTCCTTGTTTGATGCCAATAGATTTCAAAATCTGGAAGAAAGGCGCTACTACGGCCTGAATCCCAGCCAAGGAATACTCGATCACGTGATGCGGGTTCACTGGTACATGACCGATGGCATTTTGAGGAGTGGACATGATAAACAGCCCCCCCGGCTTCAATACACGTCTGACTTCGGATAAAAATAAGGGCGCCTCCAAATGTTCGATCGTCTCAAATGAGACCACCGCATCAAATGACGCGTCAGCAAAGGGCATCGCGAGAGCATTTGCAGCCGTGAACGACAGATTCGTCAAAGCGGCATAACGCTCGGTGACACGACAGATAGTTGCCTCATCCAAATCGGCCCCCACCACCTCCCGAACAGATCCCGCAAGACGAGCCGAACCAAAACCGTTACCACAGGCAATGTCCAGGACTCGATGTTCCTTCTGAAGGAACTTCAGAGCCATCTGGTAATGAAACGACAAAGTGTCAGCAGCAGGGACAGATCTAGCCTGATCACAGGCCTCTTCACGCTCTTCAAAAACCGCCTTTCCTCGCTCACGGCATTCCTTCAGCAGCTCCGTCGTGTAGCTCTCAGGGCAATAGCGCTCACATTTAAAAATTTCGGGATGAGCCAGCAGGAAATACTTCGGATGAATGTGATAAGGCCTGGATTGATCCTGAGGCAGCAAAGCCAGCTCCGACACCAGGCGCCTAAGGGCTCCTACTCGGTAGAGATCTCCGACAAACAATGTCGGCCAATCATCAGGAAATTTCATTAAATCCAAATCAGCTGCTACGGCATAATCCTGCATCTTCAGGAGACTCGAAACATCCACACAGAAATTCAGACCATCCACACGGATAACCCATGAGTCGTCTGGCAGCTTCGATGTTGCAGCCACCATCCGAAGGAGTGGAGAAGCATCATGCCCATAATAAACAGACACCGCAGGCTGCTGAGTCAAATTCACAAAAGCATCAAGGTTTCCCGCATCGAACTCTGGAGCCACGATGACGATCTCACTGGCCGGAAAATACTCCCTCAAGCGGACAAGTGTGTGGCTCAATGCCGGCACCCCATTGATGGGATTCATGCATAAATTAATGCCACCGCCCCATGATCTGGAGCTGGCTTGAACAAGAACAATCGCTGGCTTCATATCAAAAAACTCTTTCCATTCTATTTCATCTCCCATTCGATGGCAGAGATCAACCTTTGTGCATGGCCAACGGCTTCCGCCACCGTGCCACCTTCAGCGACAACAACGGCCGGTCTTGCGGGATGATTCGTGATCGGCGCGATGTATTCTCCTGGCTTGGCAAAAACATGGGCATATCGACAGGCCGGATCAGCTTTAACCCCGTCTAGGCCATGGATTCCCTTAATCATGCCCACAGGCGGAAAAGCGAAGCGAATGGCACTGCCACGTTGATGGCTGGGCTTCAAATCAGCCTCTGTCAGCTGTATTCCCAGCGCGATGTTTATGTTAGCGGCGACGAGATCCACCCCATTCGAGACAGGTGCCGCCAGCGTTCCAAAAAATCCTCCGGATAGGCGTGCAGCCAACTCGATGACCTTCACACGTCCCTCATGAATGACTAGATCACCTTTGATCACACCCGTCTTGATCCCGAGAGCCAGAGCGGCCTGTTGCATGACCTGATTCACCTCTTCACGAAAATCGTCGGAATAAATGCTGGGCATCTCACCGCCATCCTCGACGATAAACGGTGCATACATCTCCAAACGCTCATAATTGCGATCAAAGATCGATGGAATATGAGCGATGCCGTCAATCATGAATCCCTCCGTAGAAAGCTGGGGGCCGGGTAAATAAGCCTCCACCATCACACGCCATGTAGGCGAGTACTCACGAGCAACTTCATAGCTGCCAGGCAGCTCCTCTGAGCTACGGATCAACTGCACCCCGCGTGCGCCGCGGCTGTCCACAGGCTTAACCACGACTGGCATTCCATGTTTTTCGACAAAGGCAGCCAAGTCGTCAGCACCAAACACCTCCTGATAAGCAGGCATCGGCACATCATGCTCGAGAAAGCGATCCTTCATGAGCATCTTCTCACTCGCCAGCTTGGCACTGGTGATGCCTATACCGGGCAGGCCTAAATGTTCAGCGATGTAAGCCACTGTAAATGGCACGTCAGAGGCCAACGTCATCACTCCATCCACACACCCACCTGCCTTAACGTGCTCACGAGCCGCGTTTAGAGCCATTTCAGCATCATAGGTTGAAACGACCGCTGAGGCGTCCGCCACGCTCAGTCCGACGGCCTCTGAATTACCATCAATGGCAAAAACTTGATAGCCAAGTCTCTGGGCGGTTCGGATACCAATGCAGTGCTCTTCAGCAGCACCAATGATCATGAGAGTTTTCATGTGAGACGATGTCAGTAGATTATGATTCGCGGGAAAGTGATGGTTACAGCCCTACGCAAGTTAGCGTTGGACACGATTACAGGAATACTCCTTTAACCCGATGAATCAGCTTTTGCGTAAAAAGAATAATACCTAGGTTATAGATACGCTGAGCCGATCCAGCAATGTAAACGTCAAGCACACTGTCTTTGAAGTGAGCTGGTGAGTTTGGTGAGAGATGCTTTACTGTCAGGCTTGGCCGAGGTCCGCTCTTTGGCCCATGCTTCAGGCGCCAGGCCGGGGTAGTCCTTCGCTACCATCGTGGGCGTCCGAGTAAAGACTTCCCGATGATACTCAAACGGATCAATCCCCCGGCGGCTGCAGGCATCGATTACGGTGAACAAGATGGCGCTGCGTTCACCCGCTTCAGCGTCGCTGATGAAGAGCCAGTTCTTCTTACCCACGGCGGTGGGCGGATGGCGTTCTCCACTTCGTTGTTGTCGATCTCGATGCGTCCGTCCTCCACGAACACTCGCAGGCCATGCCACAGGGTTAGCGTGCAGTCGACGACTTTACCCATATGGCTCGCAGGAAAGTGGCGACCTCGCTTCTTCCAGTCGCTCAAAATCGCACCGATCCGTTCAATGATCAGTCTGCTCTGGCAGCGCGGGTCACCGTGCGTAGCTTCGCACTCGCCGGTTTCACTCGCTTCCACGAACTTGCGACGCGCGTGCCCCCAGCACGCAGCCAGGGTGATGGGCTACCCGTTCCACTTGGCAAAAGCGGGGTAAGCGCTGTAGCCGTCGCACTGGATGATGCCGCTGAAGTCAGTCGGGTTGATCTTCGCAAGTACGGTCGCCGCTCGGGCTGTGGCCCAGTGTAAGGCCGATTCACCTCCGGGACGTTTGATCGTCCAAAAATAGCCTTGCTGCACTCGACCACTACCAGGCTCGAGATACTTGACTCCGCCACGTTGCAAAGGTCTGATAGTTCAACCCCGCCATGGCCGCGAAACCTGGGCCGGCAAACCCGCCGCGCTCGCTGGTCAATTCAAACATTCATTTTGAGTTCCTATCTTTTTGGCCGGTCAAGTTATTTAGGAGAAAAGATCTTGCAAAACGCCTCTAGCCTTGATTGAAATGTTAAGCGAGTCGGCGGAATCACCGCAGATCAACATATGACGCAAAACGGCCTGTAAAGTTAGATTCACTGCACAAGATTTACCTTTTTTTAAAAATTACACTTAATAAGTACGTATTATGATAAAGAAATTTGCTACAAGACATTTAATCAAATCTGAAGGTACGGGAATATTAAGTTATGTCTGCCATTTTCTATTAAGTAAAAAAAGCAAAATTAGAGTGTTGAACATTTTTCTAGAAAAAGGATGTATTGAACAATTCTTCAAATACATCGCCAAATTTAATATGCTTGCGCGTAGTTCAGGAGCACGTCAGCGGCTATGTGATGTCTGTAACTGGCTGGGAGCTCAAGGTCATATCAATTATGCAGGCTATCATATTAAGAAAATTGCACTAGCCAAGAAGAATAACCTTTGTGAAGAGCAGTTAAGATTTTGGACGACTTTCGCATGCTATTATCCAGAAAATATACAGCAATTAGAAAAGTTAGATATAAGAAAAGCTTCTATATCAGAGCTTAGATATGCATTAAAATTACTTTGGTTAAGTGGAAGCAATGATCACAAGACCGTTGTGCTGGCCCAAAACATTATCGAACACTTTGGAAGTCAATCAAAACCTAAACATAGCTCATTTAGTTTATTGGCAGAATGCATATCAATATTGGCAGATCAAGCCCCGCTAGATGTCCCCAAAAGCATAACAAAATTAGCAAAACATTGTGAAAATGTTTTACCGCATTCAATGCTTGGTAGTGCAGTGATGGGGCATGCAGACAATAATTGGCTGCAAATCGCGACTAAACTAAAGGCGGACTCAGAATGTATATTCGATAAATTAACAAACAAAGCGATCACTATTGCTGTCGTTGGTAATTCTCCAGAATTGTTGAACAATAGCCTTGGTGAAGAAATTGATTCCCATGATATAGTTATTAGATTCAATAAATTTTTTATAACTGATGAGTTGGTAAAAAATACTGGTTCTAAAACGACTCTGTGTGTTGTTGACAAAAACACGAGTCATCATTTTTTTCAGTGCGGAAGAGTCAATGCTTCACTGCTTATTGTTGGCGAAGACTTGAGGGTTTATCACCCATCCTTGGATGATTTTACTGCGCTCAATTCAAACTTTAATGAAGTCGGTAACCTTAATCGTCAAATCTATATCGATTTAGCCAAAATACTGCAGGCAGCGCCCAGTTCTGGGATGCAAATTGTAGAGGCAATACGACGACTTAGAGGTGGGTTTGAGGGGGTATCATTCTATGGGTTCAATTTCACAGATCAACTAGACGCAGTCGCTTCATCCGCAAGTTATGGTAGAAAGTGTAAACCATCTTTTGCGCACAACTGGCACGGTGAAAAGATTTTATTTAATGAATTTCGTAAAAATAATAATTATGCGCCCAATATTGACGCTCAAGCATTAAGAGAAAAGTCAAAATTGGGCGATATCCGAAATTTTAAACCCACAAAAATTAAAATAATTGGAGATCATAGTAATTATCATTGTGGCTCGTCTGCGGTAATGTCATACTTGAAATCTTACGTACAGCGAAAAGCGATAATCGTGAACGACGACAGCTATGATTTGCTGATCGTCAATGGAGAAGGTAGTATGCATCACGATTCGCAAGCGCACACTAAAAAAATGGAGGCTCTAGAAGCAGCTATAAAATCCGGTAGAAGAGGTATGCTCATTAATTCAGTCTGGGAATCCAACTCCGGACGCTTCGATAGCACATTAAGAGACTTAAGCTTAATCACAGTTCGTGAAACTATGAGTCAAAAAGAGCTTTTAAAGAATCATGGCGTCAAATCATACGCAATTTTAGATTGTTCTTACTTTGCCAAGCTAGAAGAGCCGAAGGTCAAGATTGATTATAATAATCAAATCGTGTTCACTGATTTTTACTCCAACGAGGTAAAGACATTTGTGCGCACGACTGAAACTGCTGATTCCAAGCAACCATACTTAGACCTTCGTGCTCAAGACTGGAGTAGTACTGTCAGAGGTCTTAAAACTGCTAAATTATTGGTTACTGGACGTCACCATGCTGTTTATGCTGCGTGCCGAGCTGAAACCCCATTTATAGCATTTGGAGGAAACACACATAAAATCCAAGGTTTAATTGAAATGTCTAATTTCAATATACCTATCTGCAATAACCGCGCGGAATTACCTGCGCTAATTGAATGGGCTGCTCAAAATAAGAATATCTACATTGACTTTTTCGCGTGGATGCGTTCACAAAGAAAATTTTCTATCCCATTTGAAATGTTTTGATTCTTGCGTGCATTTGAAACACAAGTTGTGTGATTGAGGTTCTATTTACGATACCACCCATACTTAGGCCCTGGGGCAACATGACCAAAACGCGCTCCGTCCCCCTCTTCGATTGGGCAGGTGATAAGATGATCAATTTGAGCTATTTATAAGAACGGGCACAGCCCTCGCAGAAGCACTGCTCCGGCTTCGCTGAGTTCGAGTAATGGAAAGACCACTTCATCACCCAGGGCACCGAGGCTCTGCGCAGCCATCCACGCGATCTTGCTCAGCAGTTTGAAGCTCGGGAAAAGACCCTTCAGGCCAAGGTCAGAGAGCACACCCTGCCTATGGACATTTTAAAAAAGGCTCATCGCAATCAAGGCAAGGACTTGCCGGACAGGATCTAGTCGTAGCCATGCAAAACCAACTCCTCCAATCGGGATCCCCATCAGTGCCAGTCAGCATGCTGTACCGTCTACTGGGAGTGGCACGTTCCACCACCTATTACCGCCGCGTGGACGCCACCTTGAGCCTCAGTGCGACCAGCTCTGCGTCGAGGCCGGCCGTTCAGTCATTGAAGCTCACCCCACCTATGGGGTGCGCATGATCCATGCCCGCCTCACCAAAGGCCAGGGCATGATCGTCAACCACAAAAAGGTCCACCGCATCATGAAGTTGCACCGTTGGACTTGCAGACAGCGTCGCATCGGCCTTCGGCCTCGCGATCAGCATCTCAAATCCATCGCCGAGACACCCAACCGACGTGGGCCACCAACATTGCCTCTATGGACTGCGGGCGCGACGGTTGGTGCGCCTTCGTGCCCATCATCGACTGTTGCTCGCGTGAAGTGATCCGCTAGGAACTGGCACACACTATCCCGGGCCAAGACTGCAGAAAGAGCCTAGCTCTGGACCGCTTCGGCACCACCCGCGGTGCTCCAAGTGGCCTCACGTTGCGACATGACAACGGCCTCGTGTTTGGCGCCAAAGCCTACCGTGCACTCGTGCGCGATTACGCGCTTACACAGGAATAGATTGCCCCTACACGCCCCAGCAAAACGGCCTGTGCGAGCGGTTTATTCGCACTTTCAAAGAGGAATGCGCCTGGCATCACCGCTTTGAAAATCTCACCGCCGGTCGCGCGACGGTCGCCGGATAAATCGAACACTACAACACCCATCGCAGCCACTCAGCACTCAAATACAACACCCCACGACAAACCTACCTCCCCCAATGCACTCCACCCCACCAACAAGCCGCCTGAATAACAACGGCACTTGTCCAACTTCCAAGGTAGTACTACAACGCCTCACACCTTGACAGGACGCTTTCGAAGTGTGAACCAGTTTAGGTTCTAAAGCTGAAGAGCAAATTCTCCACCAGAATGAAATAAAACCGACTGCGAGCAAATGAACAATCTTAAGTTGCTCTCTGAAAAAAGCTTTAATATTCAAGATTCATTGTATAGGAGATAAGCCATAAATTCGATTCATGCATGTTTTAGATGTCACTATAGAACCAATCAATCAAGGTTTACGTGTACGTTCTCAATATGACAGCATTGATATTCTTATAAGGTCGGCGCACGCAATTCCTGATGTGCAGTTGGCTGCGGATTTTGCCGCTTGGTTGTTTTTACCGTTGGGGATGATACGTGGTCAAAACTTGCGTATACATGCCAACGGTTCCCATATAACCTGCGATAATGCTCGGAAGTTAGCGGAAGTTTGGGCTGCTTGGATGCCCGAAAAGTTCAGCGCGATCGAAATTTCATTCTCTGGTGAATCCAGCTACACTGCCTGTCCAGAGAACCGACGAGACCTTTGTTTTTACTCTGGCGGGGTCGACAGCACCTATAGTCTGATAAGTCGTCTTCGCATGGGATTAAAGCAGTCTCTGCTTACCGTTCATGGCATGGACTATGCTTTCGAGGACGAGCAGCGTTTTACTTCTCTTATTGAGAAGACGGCTCCCTTTGCAGGATTAGTAAGTAACGACTGGATTCAGGTAAAAACGAACGCTTACAGTGTCTACAATAAATATAAGATCAACACGCCTACAAGTCATGTAACTCACATCTTCGCTTTGTCTGGCGCCGCATTTCTTTTCAGCCAGTTATTTTCTAATATCGTGATTGCTGCTGATTATCGATTGGATCAGCAGTTTACGGTCTGGCCCTGGGGTTCAAACTCGGTAACAAATCCACTATTTTCCAGTGGTCTGACGTCGCTATCTACGCACGGTGACAATGTCACCCGGGCCGAAAAGATGGCAACATTGCTCACCTCACCCGAGGCTCTCGCGTCGCTTAGTTTTTGTGTCGACTACAGCCAACGCCCTTATAATTGCGGAGTTTGTTCCAAATGCATGCGAACTAAGCTTATGTTTTTCGCAGCAACTGGTGTTGTCCCATCGATCTTCCGCACCTTAGAAATTGATCCCAATGCAGTGCGAACGATCAACCTGAAGAAGAAAAGTGAGGTTGCTTTCTTTCTGGATCTTTACGGAATGGCCAAGCAGAAAGAACGCTTGGTGGAGATGCCCTACCTCGGCGAGGTTTTTAATGATTTCAAAACTTCACTGGTAAAAAATAATGCAGTAAACGTTGAGATTGCTTCAAATCGCAAAAGCTTGCGACAGAAAGACACGCCCTTTTCTGCGCATTGGAAATCTCCTTTTCGAGCTCTGAGTAGACTGGTAAATCGTTTTCATCGATAGTTCTAAGGAGTTTGGATCAGATCTGGAAATCGCGTAGGCACGGCAAGTTTCGCTGTTTTCACCAACTTGGCCGTTTTCCTTAATTGAATGACTTGCAAACGGCTTGATTTAGAGAGCTTAAACGCTAAATCCTAGTATAAGGATTGATAGTTGAAAAATCCTTTTTGAAACTAGTCGTTCAAGCGTTTACGTCACGCCGAGAGCCATCGGTCTAAGCTTGCTTTTTGGTTTTGTCGTCTGGCCGTTGCCGGGACTTAAATACTCGACAGGAGTTTGCTTCGGGCCGCCCCACGGCCCTCAACGCTTCGCGGCAGCCTCGGCTGGCTATCTCGCTCCGCTCGGTTCATCGATCTGCACATACCCTCCGGCCATGACTCCGGTGTGGATGTGCTCATCAATCGGTCGCAACCAATCGGCGGCCAGCCCGATCCAGCGCGCCATGCTTTGGCGTAGGATGGCGATGTCGTGCCGCGTGGCGTCGATCTGCTCCTGCCGATAGAGTGGTAGATGATCGCAGTACTTTGCGACGATGATTTGCGCGAGCAGTCCGGGCGCGGCGATTCTACGCTCTTGCAGTGTATTGAGCGGCGCAATGATGGGC
>CANHTV010000034.1 GCA_947463285.1 Verrucomicrobiaceae bacterium
CGGTATTGGCCGCTGTGCGCATCCCAGAAGGCGAGATTCTGTGAATCAAAGGCTCCATCCGTGATCACCGGCGCATCCGCCATCGGCGACCAACGCAGGCCATCGGGCGACTTCAGCGCGAGCAGGCCTTTCGGCGAGTTGGAGCGCACAATGGCCTTGTACTTCGCCTCGGCTGCCGCGTTCGGGTTTTCGTCTTTGAAGACCGCCGGATGTCCGCCATCGGGATTCACCTTCCCCATTTTGCCATGCGGGATGACGATATTGTTGGCCTTTGAGCCTTTGAACTCGTGCAAACCCAGCTCCGGCTTCCGCCAATGAATGCCGTCATCGCTTTCGGCATAGCAGGTGAAGAGCGGATGCTCGCCTGTATTGACCTTTCCCGGCGCGGTGACAGTGAGCTGCCAGGACTTGTAATACATGCGGTATTTGTCGCCGTCTTTGAAGATGCTGTGGTAGCCGCTGCCGCTGCCTTCCCACGGTAAATCATGCGTGATGGCGATCTCCTGCGGCTGCGGATGATGCAAGCGCTGCTCGGCCCTGCCGGTGAGTTTTTCAATGAGGAAGTCATCCACGAACAACTCGCGTCGCGAGCCTATGGCGATGGGATCGGCGGCAAAGGTAGCAAAGGTAGTAAACAGGAACAGATAGAGCTTCATGTGCAGACTACGCGATCACGACGGAGTGTTTGTCCTTTGAAAGTTGATCCCCTAAAGTGTCTTTGAGTGTGAATGCCCAGCGTTTCCCGAACCGAAGACCCCACACCGCAAAGCCGCTGCCGTTTCGCCTTGAAGTGGTGCGACATCAAGCCACCTGCCGACATCTACCACCGCATGTGGGGCGCGGCGAAGCATGAGCGTGCCACCGGCATCCATCGACCTCTGCGGGCCACCGTGACCGTCTTTGCGCCGATAGAAGGCCACGAGCGGCAAATCCTACTCGCGCTCGATCATTGCGTGATGGGAGCCACCGAGCATGCGAACCTCGTCGCGCAGGCCGCGGAGATCGGCGGAGTGGCGAAGGAGGAGATTCTCATCGTCTTCTCGCACACGCATGGCGCGGGCTTGATGGGCCTCGATCGATCAAATCTTCCCGGCGGCGACCTCATTCCGCCGTATTTGCAGTCACTTGGCGAAAAGGCAGGCGCTTTAATCCGCGATGCCATCGCGTCGCTCCAGCCCGCAGGCATCGTGTATGGCCAGGGCAGATGCTCCCTGGCCTCGCATCGCGATTTTTGGGACGGGAAGCAGTTCGTGTGTGGTCACAATCCCGGCGTTCCTGCCGACGACACCGTCATCGTCGCCCGCGTGACGGATGATGCGGGCCAAAGGCTCGCCAGCATCGTGAACTACGCCTGCCATCCCACGACGCTCGCGTGGGAAAACACGCTCATCAGCCCCGACTACATCGGCGCGATGCGCGAACTCGTTGAACGCGACACCGGCGCTCCCTGTTTGTTCCTGCAAGGTGCCAGCGGCGAACTCGGCCCGCGCGAAGGCTTCGTCGGCGACACCGCCGTCGCAGATCGAAACGGCCGCGAGCTCGGTTACGCCGCGCTTTCAGCCCTCACGGCCCTTCCCGCCGCCGGAACGACTTTTGTGTATGTCGGCCCCGTCGTCTCCGGTGCCACGCTTGGCTCGTGGAAGCATCAAAGCATCGACCTCGCCGAAAAAGCCACCTGGAAGCTCAAGCGCTGGCACGAGCCGCTGCACTATCGCCCTGGCCAGCCCACGATCGAGCAAACCCAGGGCGAGCTCGATCAATTCCAAACCGACGAAGTCGCCGCCCGCTCAGCTGGCGATGAAACCCGCACCGCCGACCTCCGAGCCCTGGCCGAACGCAAAACCCGCCTCCTCCATCGCCTCCGCCAGCTCCCACCTGGGGAAACCTATCTCCTCCAAGTCGTCCTCTGGCATCTCGGCGACGCCATCTGGCTCGGCGTCCAAGGCGAAAGCTACTCCCTACTCCAAACCGAACTTCGCCGCCGCTTCCCCGAAAAAATCATTGTCGTTTCGACCATCGTTGCCGACTGGGGTGCAAGCTATCTCCCACCTCGCGAGCTTTACGACACCGGCATCTACCAGGAAACTATCGCCGTCGTCGCAGCGGGAAGTTTGGAACAGCTTATCGAATCCATTTCCCTGCAAATTCTTTCTTAACCGCTAATGAGACACTGATATGACGCTAATGGATTTATCAGCGTTAAATTAGCGTCATATCAGCGGTTTAAAATCTCTTCTCTCACCTCATGAAAATCACCGCCATTGAAACCCTTGTCTGCCATGCCCGGATGCGAAACTGGGTGTTTGTCAAAGTCGTCACGGATCAGCCCGGCCTCATCGGCTGGGGGGAGGCGACGCTGGAGTGGCATACGCGGAGCATCGTGGGGGCCATTGAAGACATGTCCCACCTGCTCATCGGCGAGGACCCGACGCGGGTGGAATACCTCTGGCAGGTGATGTATCGGCAACACTTTTGGCATGGGCACGGCATCGTGCGGGCCACTGCCATCGCGGGCATCGACCTCGCGCTGTGGGACATCGTGGGCAAAGTCGCCAACATGCCGCTCTCGAAGGTGTTTGGCGGTCCGGTGCGGGATTGGGTGCGCACCTACTGCCACCTCGGTGGCGGGAAGATGGAGGATTTTTATCAAACGCCTGCCGATAACGCGAAACGCTTCGCCGAACTGGCGCAGCAGGCCGTGGCGGATGGTTACACCGCCTTTAAAAGCATGGCTGTGCCGAGCACGATGCCCATCGAAGGCATGAAACCCGTCCGCGCCGCCGCCGCAGCCGTCGCCGCCATGCGTGATGCCGTGGGGCCGGACATCGACATCATGGTCGATTGCCATGCGCGGCCTTCACCGGCCATGGGGCTGAAGTTTGGCAAGGCGCTCGATGATTTCGGCCTCTACTTCTTCGAGGAGCCCTGCTGGCCGGAGGCCGTCGATGGCCTGGCAAAGATCAACGCCGCGCTCACCACGCCCGTGGCCAGCGGAGAGCGTGTGACGAACCTGGAGGCCTTCAAAGACATGTTTGAGAAACGCGCCGTCGAGATCTGCCAGCTCGACATCACCCACTGCGGCGGCCTCAGCGCCGCCAAACGCATCGCCGCGCTCGCCGAGGCCCATCGCATCGCGTTGGCACCGCACAATCCGCAGGGTCCCGTCAGCACCGCCGCGTCGCTCGAGTTCGGCTTCAGCCAGCCGAGCTACATCATCTGCGAAACCGTGCACAACGACGTGCCGTGGCGTCAGGACGTGGTCGAGGAAGGCTTCACCATCGAAACCAAAGGCCGCATCGTCCGCCCAAACACCAAACCCGGCCTCGGCATCACCATCAACGAGGCCGAGGTGAAGAAGCATCCTTTCCAGCAGGAGATCGTCCTGCGCGAGTTCAGCCCCGATGGTGCGGTGACGGACTGGTGATCTCATGAAACCCACCCGCACCCGCTTCATCGTCCTGGCCGGGCTCTGCTCGGCGGCGGCGCTCGCGTATTTTGTGCGAAATGGCGTGGCACCGGCGGAGAGCACGATTCGTGCGGATCTCGGACTCACGAAGGAGCAGTCGGGCATGATGATGAGTGCGTTTTTCTGGCCGTATGCGCTTTGCCAGATCCCGGCGGCGATGCTGGCGCAGCGGCTCGGGGCACGCTGGGTGCTGGCGATGTATGCGGTGATGTGGTCGCTGGCCACGGCGGGGCTGGCGCTGGGCGAGTTGGGCTGGATGACCGCTTCGCGGGCCTTCATGGGCGTGGCGCAGGCGGGTCTCGTACCGGTGGGGGTGATGGCGATGTCGCGCTGGTTTCCAAAGACGGCTCAGGCCTCGGCGGCAGGAGCCTTCAGCGGCTTCATGTCGGTGGGCAGCATCGTGGCGGCTCCGCTGACGGCGTGGTTCGTGATGAACGCGGGCTGGCGCTGGATGTTTGTGCTCAATGCAGTGCCCGGTGTGCTGTGGGCGGCGTGGTTCGCATGGTGGTATCGAAACCAGCCGTCGGAGCATCCGTCCGTAAATGCAGCGGAGCGTGAGTGGATCGAAAAAGATGCCTCAATCGCCCCGGCGACCACCCCTTCGATTCCATGGCGATCTTTGGCGGCGAGTCCCTCACTCTGGCTGCTCTGCACGCAGCAGTTTTTCCGCGCGGCGGGTTATATTTTCTTCGCGAGCTGGTTCGCCACCTACCTGCAAGAGGCACGTGGCATGACGCTGGCAAAGTCCGCGTGGCTCACGACGCTGCCGCTGCTGGCCGATGTGGCTGGCGGCTTCTCCGGCGGGCTCATTTCCGATGCGTTGATGCGCTGGACCGACCGCCCGCGTCTCGCCCGCCAGGGCATGGCGATGACGATGCTCCTACTGTGCGCGGCCTTGATCTTTGGCGCGTGGTTTGTGGCCGATCCGGTGCTGGCAGTGATCATTATCAGCGCGGGCATGTATTGCGCCGGCGCGGTGAACCCGTGCTACTCAGCCACGCTCATGGCCTTCGGCGGACCTCACGCGGGCACTGTGAGCGCCATCACGAACATGTGCGGCAACTTCGGTGCGGCCTGCTTTCCCATCGTGGTGCCCTGGCTCATCGCTCACGCCGGTGGCTGGGATGCGGTGCTCGTTGGTTTTGGCACGATCTACATCGTCGCCGCAGGACTATGGCTGCGGGTCAGAGCGTAGCACGAGTTTTCCAACTCGTGATTCAGGGAGCAACGGGTTGGAAAACCCGTTCTACTTCCCGAAGGCCATCACCTGCTTGTCCGTGCGTAGGTAGATGACGCCATCAACAATCGCCGGTGAGGCGAAGACGGAGGCCTTGAGGTCGTTTCGTGCCAGGACCTTCAGTGTGTCGCTCGTGGCATCCAGGACGACGACGGTGCCGCGCTGAGAGGTGATGTAGATGCGGTCATCGGCGCTGACGGCGGAAGCATAGTAGTCGCCCGAGGCATCGACGCGTTCGGCTTGATAAAGGGGGCTGCCGCTTTTGGCATCGTAGGCGCTGGCGAGGCCGCCGCTCTTCATGGTGAACACGCGGCCATTCGTGGCGATGGGCGATGAGACATACGGCAGGTGCTTGTTTTGCTGCCAGACGACATGCGTGTCCGTGATGTCGCCACTGCCGCCGGGTTTGATGGCAAAGAGCTGGTTCACGGCATCGGCAAACATGCCACGCATGGTTTCATACTCGGCCTTCGTCACCTTGCCATCCTTGTCGGCGTCGATCTGCGAGTAGCGATCTTTGATTTTCCCCTTCGGAAACTCTTCCAGCGTCAGCAGACCGTTTTTGTCGGCATCATTGGCCGCTGCAAAGGTCTCATGCGGCTCCATGAGCACACGATCATCTTCATCACCGCCGACGTTCCAGCTCGAGACGAGCAGCACGCCATCGGCCGCCACGGGGCTGGCATTCGACACCCGTGCCATGCCGCGCACGGACCAGCGCTGCTTGCCATCTTTGAGATCATAACTGCGTGACCAAAGCGATCCACACACGATGAGTTCCTCCACACCATCATGCAGCCACACCAACGGCGTCGAAAAGCCGCGCCGGAACTCGCTGCGATCCACCCGCCACACTTCCGCGCCCGTTTTCGCATCGAGAGCGATCATGTAACTGCCCACATCCTGATCCGCGACGATGATCACCTTTCCATCCGCGAGGATCGGCGAGGCGCTGGTGCCAAACTCGACGACGGGCGCAGGCAGCGGCTTTTTCCACAACTCCTTGCCGCTCCAGTCATAGGCCAGCACGCCGTAGCTGCCAAAATACGCGATCAACCTCTCGCCATCTGTGCAGCATGTCGGCGTGGCCGGGCTGCCGATGCGATGAGCGCCCTCAATCTTCTCCGCTGGAGCTGCCACTCGCCACAACTCACGCCCATCGGCCTTATTGAGGCAAAAGGTGACTAGTTTTCCCTCGGCAAGCCCCGTGAGTGCGATTTTATCACTCCAAACACAAGGCGACGAATGCCCCTGCGGCACCTCGACCTGCCACTTCATGTTTTTCTCCGCCGAAAACTCCACCGGCGGCGATCCCGAGCCGATGCCGAGACCGCCTTCGCCGCGAAATTGAGGCCAGTTCGTGTCGGCGAGGCCGGTGGAAATCAGAATCAGGAAAAGCGAAGAGAGATACTTCATGGCTACGAAACGAGACGTTGAGTGGAGATGATTCAAAAGCTCCTCGTTCTTCTTGTGCTCAGCCTCAGTGCACACGCCAAAATTCGTGTCTCCACTGATTTTGAACGCGGAAACGCTGAAGTCGTCTCGCTCGATCAAGCGACGAAGACGCTGCGTATCACACCCAAACTATACGAAGGCCGTGGCTGGCCGTGCTGGTGGTATTTTCGGCTGGATGGGTTCACGTCGGGCGAAACGCTAACATTGGAAGTGCAGGCTCAGACCAAGCCTTTTAGCGGAGACCAGGTGCTCGCCTACTCCTAGTGCCAGCCAAAGCAAGCATGGCTCAGCAGCGATGGCGAAACGTGGACGGCGAGCGAGGCGGGCACGCTCAGCAAAGACAAGGTGATGAGTAAAGATCAGCCCCATGCTTGTCAGGGACTCAAGATGATGATTGGTTGATGCCATGACTTCTGCACTCAAAGCCCGCATGGAACGCCGTGTCACGGTAATCAAGGCGCTGGCACATCCTTCACGTCTGGCGATGGCTGAGGCTCTCCAGCAGGGGGAGATGTGCGTGTGTGATCTCCGGGAGCTTGTCGGAGCGGATCTCTCGACGGTGTCGAAGCATCTGACAGTGATGCGTGACGCAGGGCTGCTGATGATGGAGAAACGCGGACTCAATGTGTATTACCGACTCAAGTGTCCCTGCCTGATGAGTTTCTTTGAGTGCGTGGACTCACTGGCCGCGCAGCCTACAAAAAGGGCCAAGCGCAATGTAGGCGCGCCAGCGAGCAAGTGAGGACCATTGGCTGGCAAACCTACCAAACAAAGACTTTACTTGGCCATTTCGCCAAATAAACTCATTCACAAATCAACCCCATTCTGACCAGCCATGAAAGCCATCCAAGTCTATGATCCACCCATGTGCTGCTCTACTGGCATCTGCGGCACGGATATTGATCCTGATCTCGTCAACTTTGCCGCGATGCTTTCCCAGCTGGGTAGTCATGGCATCAAGATTGAGCGCTATAACCTGGGCCAGCAGCCGATGGCCTTTGTGCAAAACCCTGCGGTGAAAGCCTTGCTCGACAAAGAAGGCGCCGAGGTGCTGCCACTCATTTTCTGGGATGGTGAGGTCCATCTCAAAGGGCGCTACCCAACCAAGGACGAGCGCCCGCATTGGTTTCGCGTCGCATTAGGGAAAGAAGAAGGAGGCGAGTCATGAGCCTGCCGCTTTACCAGCCTGACAGCACCAGCTCGACACGCTTTTTGTTTTTTACCGGCAAGGGAGGCGTGGGTAAAACCTCCCTCTCCTGTGCCACCGCCTTGAAGCTTGCCTCAGCGGGGAAACGCGTGCTTTTGGTGAGCACGGACCCGGCATCAAATCTGGATGAAGTGCTGGAGGTGAAGCTCGGCAATCAGCCTACGTCCATCCCCGATGTGCCGGGGCTGGAGGCACTGAACATTAATCCTGCCGAGGCCGCAGCAGCCTATCGCGAACGCTTAATTGGCCCAATGCGCGGGCTTTTGCCCGAGGCAGCACTGCGCAGCATGGAGGAGCAGCTTTCAGGCTCATGCACCGTCGAGATTGCAGCTTTTGATGAGTTCTCAGGCCTCATCGGTGACCCCAAGGCCGCTGAGGCCTATGATCATGTGATCTTCGACACAGCGCCCACCGGTCACACACTGCGTCTCATGAGTTTGGCGAAAGCCTGGGACCAGTTTCTCGATCACAATACCAGCGGCACCTCATGCCTCGGGCCGCTAGCAGGCCTGGAAAAGCAGCGCGTCATTTATGAAAACACGGTCAATGTGCTGGCGGATGCAGCCGCTACCACGCTCATCCTGGTGAGCCGTCCACAAGTCTCCGCCCTACGCGAGGCGGAACGCACCGCCAAAGAGCTCGGAGCCCTCGGTGTGACGAACCAACAGTTGGTGATCAATGGAGTCTTTATCAGCACCGTCGCCAAATATCATGCAGGTGCTGAAAAGACCACCGAAGAGCCGCATTCTGGCGAACGCGCCTACGACAGCGTCGCGCAGGCCATGCAGCAGCGTGGAGAAAAGGCCATGAACAAAGCCGCTGCCTTCATCAGCAGCCTGCCCAGCTTTCAAGTGCCCCTGCGTCCGATCAACATCCTCGGCATTGCCGGACTCAAGGTTCTTTTGGAGGGCGAAACCCTGGAGTGCGGCAGCCCTGCTGCCACGACCGAAACCGGCAGCAAGCTGCCGCAGCCCAAAGCTGATGCCTTTCCAGCTCTCGAAAGCTTGGCGACACTCATCGCCGACTTTGAAAAACAAGGCCACGGCGTCATCATGACCATGGGCAAGGGCGGTGTCGGTAAAACGACCGTCGCCGCAGCCATCGCGGTCTTGCTGGCGAGGCATGGACACAAGGTCCACCTAAGCACGACCGATCCCGCCGCGCACATCGCGCAGACTTTGGACGAACAGGTGGAGGGCCTCACCCTCAGCCGCATCGATCCCGCCACTGAGACGGCTGCTTACACCGCCGAGGTCTTGGCGAAACAAGGCCCGCAGATGGATGAAGCAGGCCGGTCCTTGCTCGAAGAAGACCTGCGCTCGCCATGCACCGAAGAGATCGCCGTGTTCCGTGCCTTTGCCCGCGAGGTCGGTCAGGGCAAAGACCGCTTTGTCGTTCTCGATACTGCTCCCACCGGCCACACACTCCTACTTCTGGATGCCAGTGAGGCTTATCAGCGTGAACTTGAACGGCAGGCACGCAGCACGCAGCCGGAGGAAGTACTGAGATTGCTTGAGCGGCTTCGTGATCCTGCCTTCACGCGAATCCTGCTCGTCACCCTGCCAGAGGCCACGCCTGTGCATGAGGCAGCTACGCTTCAGGAAGACCTGCGTCGTGCGCACATCGAGCCCTTTGCCTGGGTCATCAATCAAAGCCTGCTGCAAAGCGGCTCCAGTGATCCGCTGCTCCAGCGTCGGGAGTTGAGCGAGCATCGTTACATCACCGAAGTCATCGAAAAACACGCCACCCGCACCGCCTGGCTCCCTTGGCAGGCTGAGGAACCCGTCGGCCCTGAAGCCTTACAGACCTTGGCAAACTCCAACATTCACAGTCACCCATGACCTACCTCTACGAAACCATTCCCCTGAATGAAAGTGATGCCGTCGAGCACTTTGAGATCGAGCAAAACCTCAGTGACCTGCCACTGACAGAGCATCCAGTCACAGGGCAGCCCATCCAGCGTGTCATTCTCGGCGGCTGGGGATTGCCTTCAGCCAAAGCCACCGTACCTCAGACCTGCTGCACACCCGGCAGCGGCTGCTGCTGATCCCTTCGGAGGCTTTTGACATGAACAAATTGATCGCCGAATTCCTGGGCACCTTCACCCTCGTCTTTGCAGGCACCGGGGCCATCATCATCAACGACCTCAGCAGCGGAGCCATCACGCATGTCGGCATCGCACTGACCTTTGGCCTCGTGGTCATGGCCATGATCTACACCTACGGAGACATCTCCGGTGCCCAGATGAATCCCGCCGTCACCACCGCTCTCGCCGCAGCGGGCCGTCAACCCTGGCACAGCGTGCCCGGCTACGTCACCGCCCAGAGTCTGGGGGCCATCACCGCCAGCCTGACGCTGAAGCTACTCTTCCCCACTCACGCCAGCCTTGGCGCGACACAGCCAGCTGGAGTAGAAA
This sequence comes from Verrucomicrobiaceae bacterium, assembly GCA_947463285.1. Lineage (GTDB taxonomy): Bacteria > Verrucomicrobiota > Verrucomicrobiia > Verrucomicrobiales > Verrucomicrobiaceae > Prosthecobacter. The sequence goes on from CANHTV010000034.1 coordinate 9,782, forward strand.
TGCAGAGCTTTATTATGGAGGTGATCCTCACCGCCATCCTCATGCTCACCATTTTAAAAATCTCCCGTGGGACCAAGGAAAAAGGCATCACAGCTGCTATCGCCATCGGTGGGGTCGTGGGGCTGGAGGCCCTCTTTGCGGGTCCGATCTGTGGAGCCTCCATGAACCCGGCGCGCTCTCTAGGCCCAGCCCTGGTTTCCGGCCAAATACAGCACCTCTGGTTATACCTCAGCGCCACCACGCTCGGCGCCCTTTTGGCCATCCCCCTGGATCGTTGCACCCACAACGCAACCAACTCTGTAGAATGACGAAGCACACTCCTCATTGAACCAGGAACTACGAACCAAGAACCACTCCCCATGAAACCTACCATCCTTATCCTTTGCACAGGCAATTCCTGCCGTTCTCATCTCGCTGAAGGCATTCTGCGCCGGGCGCTCGGCGCGGAATACAACGTCGCTAGCGCCGGCTCAAAGCCCGCGGGTTATGTCCACCCTCTCGGCATCAAAGCCATGGCCGAGATCGGCATCGACATCAGTGCCCACACCAGCAAGCACATGGACGAATTTCTCACCCAGAACGTCGAGACCGTCATCACTGTCTGTGGCAATGCGGATCAGGCCTGCCCGATGTTCCCAGGGCAGCTTAATCGCCACCACTGGGGCTTTGACGACCCCGCCCACGCCACCGGCACCGAGGAGGAGATCATGAATGTCTTCCGCCGCGTGCGGGACGAGATCAAACGCGTCTTTGATGCCTATGCCGCCGGACGTCTCGATCAGGCGAAACTGAGCGCTGCCTAAGCCGCCTTTTCAAACGCTCTTCGATACACCGACTCACTCGGATTCACCACAGTGTGGCAGAAGCTTTTCCAAGCAGATGCCGCCGCTAGGGAATATAGAGACGCACTCATCTGTACATTCAGCGACATGAAAGTGGCCTGCGTCTGGCGCTGCGAATGATTTGAGACCCCAAGCTTCGCTGAAATTAAGTGGGGTCTATACCCCATAGCAGTGCTGCCAGCAGCTAGACAGCTTTATCTCAGTCATAAACAACCGACATGAGACCTGCTGAACCACTGCTACCTACGACGCTGCCCGCTGCCAATAATGGCATCGCTATCGTCTTGAGTCTGATAGCCAGCATTGCGGCTACTTACGCCCGCAGACTATTCGGAACGCAGATGTGAGTCTGCTCTTCTTCCCATGTCCGTCGCCTTCAAAGACTATTACTCTGTGCTCGGCGTCGTTCGCGATTCGAGCGCCGACGACATCAAGAAAGCCTTCCGCCGCCTGGCTCGGAAATACCATCCTGATGTCGCAAAGAACAAGGCGATCGCCGAGGAAAAATTCAAGGAAATCAACGAAGCCTACGAAGTCCTCAGCGATCCTGAGAAACGCAGAAAATATGATCACCTCGGACCCGAGGGCCGCACGTGGCAAGAGGCGGAAGCACAAGGCGATGGAGCCGGGAAGGAGTTCCACTTTGGCGGCACCGGTTTCAGCGACTTCTTCGAGCAATATTTCAGTGGTGGCAGCCGCTACGGATTTCCGCCAGGCGCACACGACAGCGGAACTGGAGCCCAGAGTCAGCGCACGCGCACACATCGCGGCAGCGACATTGAGGGCGACATCCTCGTCACGCTGGAAGAAGCCATGCACGGCACGCTTCGTCCCCTTTCCTTGCAGACCATCAATCGCGAAACAGGGCAGGCCGAAACGCGCAGTTTCCAGGTGCGCATTCCACCTGGTTCAACTGATGGCCGCCGCATCCGCCTCTCCGGTCAGGGCGAATCCGGCCTCGGTGGCGGCCCTGCGGGCGATCTCTTCCTGCGGATTCGGCACGCGGCTCATCCAGATTTCACCAGCCATGATGCAGACATTTTCCACGAGCTAGACATCGCCCCCTGGGAGGCCGTTCTAGGCGCTGAAGTCGTCGTGCGCACGCTTGATGGCGCTGTCAAGATACGCATCCCGGCAGGCTCAGAGAACACACTCAAAATGCGCGTACGCGGTCGTGGCTTACCCAAAGACAAGAACAGTGAGCGTGGCGACTTTTTTGTTATTCTCAGAGTAGTGACGCCCAGTACTCTCAACGATGAGGAACGCGAAGCGTGGATAAAACTGCGTGACATTTCCAGCTTCCGAGCACGCCCTGCGCACGAGCCACAATCCACTACGCCATGAAGTCCGACTCTACCACGATCTCGCCTGATCTTTCCGTTTACGACGATGACACCGACATCCATTTCTCTATCGAAGTCATAGCAGAACTAACGGGCATCGATCCCCAAACCATCCTCTACTACCAGGCTCAGGGCTTTATCCGTCCTGCCACCCGCGAGGTTGGAGATGACAAGTTATTCGACAGCGAGTGCCTGCGTCAGCTTAGACGGATTGAGCACCTACGCGCGACCTGTGAGGTGAACAATGTTGGCTTGAGGCTCATCCTTGACCTTCTTCATGAAATCGAATGCCTTCGTGAAGAACGTCGGCAACCACGCCACTGACGATCTTCTCATACCATGCTCACCATCCGCCGATTCCACTCCCGACACGCCAACCAAGCCGATAGCTTGATGAATGGGAGCGCATCATGAAGACGAGCCCACCACGCGTACTGACGCTCAATGCGGGCTCTTCGAGCATCAAATTTGCTGTCTATCGGGTGGGTGATCCTTTGTTGCTGGAGTTGCACGGGAAGATTGATCACATTGGCCTGGATGGAACGCATTTGATCTTCCACGACACGGCCACCGACCAGCAGGAAAGCCTGCCGGTCGCGGTGGTGGATCATTCGGCGGCGGCGATGTTTTTGATCGATTGGTTGGAAGGTTGGAAATTTTTCGATGCCATTTGGGCGGTGGGGCATCGCGTGGTGCATGGCATGGCTCATGCCGAGCCCACGTTCGTTACGACGACACTCGTCGGTGAGTTGCACCGCATCACGCCCTATGCGCCGAATCATTTACCGCAGGAGCTGGGGCTCATCCAGGCGCTGCATCACCGGCATCCTGGGCTGCCGCAACTGGCCTGCTTTGACACCTCTTTTCACTGCACCATGCCGCGTGTCGCTCGGCTGCTGCCGATCCCTCGACGCTACGAGGCACTCGGCGTGCAACGCTACGGTTTCCATGGCCTGTCCTATGCTTACTTGATGGAGGAACTCGTGCGCCTCAACGATCCTGCGGCGACGAAGGGTCGCGTGATCCTGGCCCATCTGGGCAATGGGGCCAGCCTAGCGGCGGTGTGTGATGGTGAGAGCCTCGACACGAGCATGAGTTTCACACCAGCATCCGGCCTCGTCATGGGCACACGCTCTGGCGATCTCGATCCTGGACTGCTGGCGTTTTTATCCAAAAACGACCAAGTGACCCCTGCCCTCTTTGACCGCATGATCAATCATGAGTCCGGCATGTTGGGCATCTCGGAGACCAGCTCGGACATGCGTGATCTGCTGGAGCAAGAGGCCACGGATGTGCGCTCAGCTGAGGCAGTGGCGCTGTTTTGCTATCAGGCGAAGAAGTGGATCGGTGCGTTCTCCGCCGTGCTCGATGGGCTTGATACGCTGGTCTTCTCCGGTGGCATCGGTGAAAACTCCCCCCAAGTGCGCACCCGCATCTGCCAGGGACTCGACTTCCTCGGCATCGAACTCGATGAAAAGCGCAATGCCATCTCTGCGCCGGTGATTTCCACGGAAGGCAGCCGCGCCACGGTGCGAGTAATCAGCACCAATGAGGAACTCATGATCGCACGCTCAGTGTGTCGGGCCATGGAGCTCTCCTCCGCTTGCTAGGCAGTGACCACGTCACTCGCCAGTAGGACATCACCCCATGGCAGATCGGCGCGGGGACCTTCACGTTGAGTTTACGCGCTCAGAAGAACCAAAACCGCGCACACCATGTTGATCCAATTAAACACAGACAAGACGGTCAAAGAAGCTGCCGAGGCGCTGCACATCGCCGTCGAGGCTCATCACTTCGGCGTCATGCAGGTGCATGATCTACGCGAGACCATGTGGAAAAAGGGCGTCGAGATCGCTCACGAATGCCTGATCTTCGAAGTCTGCCAGCCCCAGCAAGCCAAGAAGGTGCTGGATGCGAACATGAGCATCTCCACCGCTCTGCCCTGCCGCATCTCCATCTATGAAGAAGGCGGCAAAACCACTCTCGCCACCCTCAAGCCCACGACGCTGCTGGCGATGTTCAACACGCCGCAACTCAACGACGTGGCGAAGGAAGTGGAGGACTCGATTCTCGCGATCATGACGGCTTCGGCATCGGCCTGAACGAGCTGTCGCCATTATCCAGAGAGCCGCAGCCAAATCATCCATGAAAAACAACTCCCTGTCTCCCGACCAACTCCAGCGCATCGACGCCTACTGGCGTGCTGCCAATTACCTCTCGGTCGGGCAGATTTTCCTCGCGAATAATCCGCTACTGAAGCGACCGCTCGAGCTCACGGATATCAAGCACATGCTGCTCGGGCACTGGGGCACGACGCCGGGACAGAACTTCATCTATGCGCACCTGAATCGCGTCATCAAAGCCCATGACCTCGACATGATCTATGTCTCCGGACCAGGGCACGGAGGTCCGGCGGTGGTCAGCAATACTTACCTCGAAGGCACCTACAGCGAGGTCTATCCGTGGCTACAAAGAAGAAGGCACCATCACCACGCCCTTTGACATGGCCGCACTGAATGACCTCGACCGTTTCCACCTCGTCATGGACACCCTCGAGCGCCTGCCACAAACCGGCACCAAAGGTCTCGCCCTCAAAGAACGGCTCAAGGCCAAGCTCATCGAGCACAAGCACTACATCGACCAAAACGGCCAGGACATGCCCGAGGTGCGTGATTGGAAGTGGAGCGCTCAATAACCGCACCGATAACGAGGCGGAAACTGAATGCACTACGATGCGTAATGCATCGCAAGCCCACCAGTTACCCGTTGAAGTGCTCAAGCGTCATGACGAGTCCATGGCTAAACTGCTCGGTGACGGGCAATGCCGGATTGGCGTTGCCTCGCTCGATCTTGCCGAGGTATTCACGACTGACAACACTCTCACGAGCGAGGCCGAATTTGCTCAGTCAGCAGCGTTCCCGCAACTCCTGAAGCCGACGCGGAGTCGCTCGGCGTAGTCGTGGGCGTCGTGGTTGTCCGGCGCAGAGGGCATGGCCGGTCACGCAAGGATCTTCTTCATCACATGCCCGTGCACGTCGGTGAGGCGGAACTGGCGGCCTTGGTAGCGGTAGGTGAGAGCTTCGTGGTTGATGCCGCAGAGGTGCATGATGGTGGCTTGCATGTCGTGGATGTGGACCGGGTCGTTCACGATGTTCCAGGCAAAGTCGTCGGTGGCGCCCAGGACGCTGCCGCCTTTCACGCCGCCGCCTGCCATCCACATGGAGTAGGCGCGGCCGAAATGATCGCGGCCATTGGGCTTGGCGGGGTCGCCCTGGCCGAAGGGGGTGCGGCCAAACTCTCCGCCCCAGACGACGAGCGTGTCCTGGAGCAACCCGCGTTCCTTTAAGTCCGCGACGAGTGCTGCGCTGGGGGCGTCGGTGTCGCGGCATTGCTCTTCCAGTTGGGTGAACAGATTGTTGTGCTGGTCCCAGCCGGCGTGCATGCACTGGACGAAGCGCACGCCGCGCTCGATGAGTCGGCGGGCGATGAGGCAGTTGTTGGCAAAGGTGCCCTTCGTGAGCACATCGGGGCCGTAGCGATCGAGCAC
>CANHTV010000035.1 GCA_947463285.1 Verrucomicrobiaceae bacterium
AATCCTTTTCTGACCTCTTGCACTCCTGCCAAATACTGCCAAGGATGCCCGCTCCCGAAACCGAATGAGCGACCCTATCCGACACGAGTGTGGCCTTGCCGCAGTCCGGCTGAAAAAGCCCCTGGCCTATTATCAGGACACCTACGGCACAGCCCTCTATGGCTTCAACATGCTGTCTGCCCTGATGGCCAAGCAGCGCAATCGTGGCCAGGACGGCATCGGCATCGGCTGCTGCAAGCTGGACATGCCTCCCGGAGCTCCCTATCTTTTTCGTGAGCGTTTCGCGACCTCCGTCGAGCAGATGGGAGAGGTTTTCGAAGGTATCAAAAAAGACTACAAACGCATCGCCCGCCGAATTGATGCCCAGCGCAAAGAAGAGCGTCATGAAACTGGCAAGGAACTGCCGCTTTTTGAGGAAGATCCTGAGGCCATCAAACGCGAGTTTGAACTCGCAGGTGAAATCAACATCGGCCATTTGCGCTACGGTACTTCCGGTGGCCTAGGCAAAGCCTGCCTTCATCCCTACCTCCGTCGCAGCACCTGGCCGACGCGCAGTTTGATGGTGATGGGAAACTTTAACCTCACCAACTCAGGCGAACTCAATCGCGTCATGCTCCAGCGTGGCCAGCATCCAGTCTTTGGCACGGATACTCAGAGCGTGATGGAGGAGATCGGTTTCCAGCTCGATGAAGCTCACACGGAGCTTTACCATCAACTGCGTGACAGTGGCGTGCCGGGGCATGAGATCCCCAAGCACATCAGTGAGCGACTGGATGTGGGCGAGGTCATTCGTAAATCTGCTGCTATCTGGGATGGTGGTTACGCCATCGTCGGTGTCATCGGCAGCGGTGATCTCTTTGTCATGCGTGATCCCAATGGCATCCGCCCCTGCTGGTATTATGAGAACGACGAAGTGCTCGCCTTTGCTTCCGAGCGTGTGGCACTCATGTCAGTCTTCGAGATTGCTGAAGATCAGGTTAAAGAACTTACGCCCGGTCACGTCGCCGTGATGAAATCCTGCGGCCAGTTCAGTGTGCAGCCCTTCACTGAGCCACGCACTCTGCGTCCTTGTTCCTTCGAGTGTATTTACTTCTCCCGTGGCAATGATTCGCAGATCTATCATCAGCGCAAAATGCTGGGTGAGCAGTTGGTGCCTCAGTTGATCCAGGCCATCGACAATGACTTCGAGCACACAGTGCTCAGTTTTATCCCGAATACCGCCGAGACAGCCTACTACGGCTTCCTTGACGGCCTGCGAAAAAGTCGACGCAATGTGGTGAAGGAAGCCCTCGTCGAGATGCTGCGCAAAGGTGAGTTGGATGAGGACAAGCTCGATGATCTCGTGCTTCGAAATTGGCCGCGCAGTGAAAAAATCGCGCTCAAAGACATCAAGATGCGCACCTTCATCGCCCAGGAAACCGGGCGTGATCAGCTCGTGTCCAGCGTCTATGACATCACCTACGGCGTCGTTTCTCCGCAGGATAATCTCGTCGTCATTGATGACTCCATCGTCCGCGGCACCACGCTACGCACCTCCCTGCTGCGCATTCTCGCCCGCACGAATCCCAAGCGCATCGTCGTCGTTTCCACGGCACCACAGATTCGTTACCCTGACTGCTACGGCATCGACATGTCTGAGCTGGGTAAGTTCATCGCTTTTCAGGCCGCTGTACAACTCTTGAAAGAGCGTGGAATGCGTTCTGTGCTCAGGCAGACCTACGAGGCGTGCCAGGCTGAGCTGGCCAAGCCCAAGGAACAGCGGATCAATGCCGTCAAAGCCATCTATGCGCCTTTCACTGATGAAGAAATTTCGGCGAAAATCGCGCAGCTTGTGTCACCTCAATACACAACTTGGAAAGGCGAGGTGAAGGTCATTTATCAAACCATTCCTGGTCTGCACCAAGCCCTTGGGCAGGAGTATGGTGACTGGTATTTCACGGGTGATTACCCGACGTCTGGCGGCTTTTCAGTGGTGAACCAGGCTTTCATGAATTTCTACGACAAACGCGAAGGCCGTGCCTACGACACGCTGCTCTGAGCCCGGCTTCCTGCTTTATGGCCCAGAACATCACCCTCGCAGACCTCGGTTGGAACAAGCGCTTTGCGGCGGAGTTTAAACCCTACGCGAAGCTTGGCTGGAAGCCCGCCCGGCTGCTTCGAGACAACAAGATCAGCTACGGCGCGCTGCTGGTCGATAAAGATGACTTTGATGAGCTGGATGTCATCCTCAGCGGCAAAGTTTACCACGATGCCCAGACGGATGCCGAGCTGCCAGCCGTCGGCGACTGGGTGGCTGTAGATGTCACTGAAGATGAGGCCGTCATTCGTGCCCGCCTGACAAGGCAAAGCTGCTTTTCCCGTCGAGCGGCTGGTCATAGCGCCGAGGAGCAGGTCATCGCGGCGAATGTCGATGTCGTCATCGTTGTGACTGAGGCTGGACCTGATTTCAGCCTCAGGCGCATGGAGCGCTACTTTACCTTGATCAAGCGCAGCGGAGCCCGCCCGGTGGTCGTGCTCAACAAGGCCGATCTTTTCACCGAAAAGGAAAACAAAGAAGCAGCCGAGCAGATCCGCGCCCTCAATCCTGAGGCTGATGTCCACATCACCAGCGTGCTTAAGCGCAAAGGCCTGCGCATCCTTCGCGACTATCTGGCGCAAGGTGTCACCGTCGCCTTCATCGGCTCCAGCGGAGTCGGTAAATCTGCCATGATCAATGCCATCCTGGGCGATGACTGGCAGTGGACGGACGAGGTTAATGAAGTGACCGGCAAAGGTCGTCATACCACCACAGCTCGTGAGCTGATCATTCTGCCAAAGGGCGGCATTTTGGTGGACAATCCTGGTATCAAAGAAGTCCAGATGTGGACGAATGAGACCATTTTACGGGAGAGTTTCGCCGACATCGAAGAGCTGGCTTCGCAGTGTCGCTTTCACGATTGCAAACACGGAACGGACAAAGACTGCGCCATCCGCGCGGCAGTCGAGGCGGGCACCTTGGAGCCAACGCGTTACGAAGGCTTCATGCAGTTGGATGATGAGATCGCCAAACTCAAAAAGCTGCAAAAAAAGCGTCAGATGACCATCGAGCGCCGCTTCAAGCGTGATCACAAAATCAAAGCCCGCAACCGTGCCGACCGCATCGACATCGAGCGTGAACTGAAGCCTGAAAGCAGACGCTGAGAAGCACGAGCGAAAATAACGCCTGAATCTGCCAGCACTGCGTTCTTAGAGCTTGGGCCGTTTTGGTAATGATAAGTTGGTGACGGCGTTTTCGCAGCCAAAACAAAGAGCCGATAAGGCCTGCCAAACCTCCCAGGTAGCTGGCGTTGTGGATGTAGCCGACGCGGACAAAGGCCACGCTGTCGATGACATCGCTCACCGTTAAAAGGTTTCGCCAGTAAGGCATTCGGGGGTCTTCGTTGGTCTCTGGGGCGATCATGTAGGCGATCACGGCAAAGCTCAGAGCTGTCAGGGCCATGATCGCCATGCCCTGTGCCGATAATCGGGCCGCATGACTAACGTTCCAATGAGGCAGGGTGACTCGCCCCATGAACCAACCCGCGAACATCCCCACCCACCATGTAGCTAAAAAACCTATCTCAGCGACGAGCAGTCTTTCAGGCTGACCTTGGTCGAGATAATAAAACTGGTGAAATTTGAATTCGGTAAAGTATTCATAACCAATGCTAAAGGTAATCTGATCATGGATCACGCCGTAGCTCCCAGCGACGACTGAACCCGCCATGCCGAAAACAAACATCCAAGCAAATTGCCGAAAGCTAAGGTGGGATAAAGCCAACTCATAGGAATAGTATGAGTGATGCGGGGATTCAGCAGGGACGTCGATGAAAAACTAGGCCAGATTATAGGGAATTTATTTATAATTATTATTGTAAATATAGAAGAGGCGATTATTTAAAGGCCTCTGTTCCACATCTGAAATCCCCCCAATCGCTTCTACCGAGGCGAGAACGCCTCATCCCCTGGCGTGGGCCGATTCATTTCATGCTTCTACTGGTGACTTCAGTGCTGACTTTGCTGGTGCCGGTGGTCTATCTTTTGGCGTTGTTTGCTGGTGCTCTCTACCTAGGCATTGAGCTTTACCTTTGTAATCAGATCTGGCTTAAGCCAAGACTTTGGGATGGCAGGACGCGCTGCCGCTGGCCTACCTTTCGGTCTCCCGTATTCAATTTGGCACCGAGGATACCTCCCCCCAATCGTTGAGGAACGAAGCTGCGCGTCAGCGCATGGCATAGAGCATGAGGAAATGGCCCTGCAAGGTTATGAAGTGCGCATGGAAAGCCGTTTTGCGGCGGCTCTGGGCCTGCTCTGGTGGATTTTAAATGACGAACTGGATGCGGCCCTGCGTGAGCGACGCAAGGAGCTTCCGCAGGGGTGCTCTGTCTATGAAACGATGGCCGTGGCCCTGCCTTATTTCCGTGAATTGCTGACCTGTTTCTTCGCCTTCTAGTCTCTGGGGGCACGGTTTGCCAACCTGCATGACAACGCGGCTTTTTTGCCGCGCTACAGTCGGTGATGCCAAAGATGACCAACCTCGTGAAGCAGATCCTCGCCAGCATGGATGGTACGGTTTATCCTTTTGCGAAAAGCAGACATCCCGTGCTGCTGAATGACCATTTGCTCCAAGGGAAAATGCCTGAGCCTGTGAATGTCTCGATGAACCCTGGAGCAGCAGTGGACATGAAGGCTCTCTCTGCTCAGATGGCGGCGGCGGCTTCAGATGTGATCGCTCCCTTTGTGGATCGTTTCATGCAGCTCTATCATAAGTCCTAGGCATGGCTGGCCGAGGCGGCTGAGCTCAGGGAGACCCACCACATCGCACCGATGAATTTCGGCTCAGATATTGAACTGCTGATGCCGGTGGAATTCGCTAAAATGCGGGATACACAGCCGTACAAATCGGCGACTTCCACCGCTTGATCAGGGCAGCAGGTAACAGACGGATTCACGGTCATTGCGGACTAACAAAAAGTGTCCTGCTAGCGTGGGGTGATTCCATGTTTTGCTGCTCAGCGCTGCGATTTCACCAAGCTCTTGAAAGCCTTGTGGGTTGGCTACAGCGAGATGGACGCTGCCTTTTTCATTTTGAATCAGGATGAGATCATCAGCCATCAAGGTCTGCCCTGAGGCAAAGCGACCGTCCTTCCAAACGCGTTCACCGGTTTGCACTTCAAGGCAGGCAAGACGGCCATCATCGAGGCCATACAGATGCTCTTCAAGTAAGGCAGCACTGTTGAATTGAGTCTTCATCTTCAGATTCTTCCAGAGTTCGCTGGCGGTGAACTGCCCTTTGTCGTCGGTGGTGATTTTTAACATCACACAGCCCATGCCGTAGCCCGCTGAGAGGAAAATCTGATCAGAGCCAATGACAACGGGCTGCGAAGCTTTTGGCCACTTTTCATCACCCCAGATATGGGTGAAAAGAACCACACCAGAGCTTGGATCATGAGCTGAGAGGGCGAGGGCATTGTTGCTTAAAATGACTCTTTTCCCATTCAGCTGCGTCAGCATAGGAGAGGCGTAGCTGGCCTGGTCAGAACCAGCTTTCCAGGCATCAGAACCATCCTGTGTGTGGAAGGCATACAAAGCAGGTCCGCGAGTGCCACCACCTGTGACAATAACAAGATCACCTACCAACAGCGGAGATGCTGCCAAGCCCCACTCGAGATTGCTGAGTTTGTTTTCAGTGAGGATTGAGCGCTTCCAAATGAGCAGTCCTGTCTTTGCATCAAGGCAGCAGAGAAAACCGGTGGCACCCAGGGTATAGACTCGACCTTGCGAGACCGTAGGCGTCGTCCGTGGGCCATCGCCTCCCTGCCATTGGGAAAAGCGTGTTTTTTCTGCATGAACCCACAAAAGTTTTCCAGTGAGCAGGTGATAGCAGGTCACACACTCCTCCTCACCACGCTGCTCCATGGTGTAGGCACGCGCTCCCACGACGGCATAGGCCGACCAGCCCTGACCGATGGGTTGCCGCCACAGCTCCTGAGGCGTGGATTTTTTCCAATCACGGGAGAGGGATAAATCCTGCATTTTCCCTGTGCGATCCTGTCCAAAAAACTGCGGCACATCACGCGCCAGTTTGAGTCTGGGATCGATGTCATCAAGCGTGCCATCGGTTGTCGAAGGTGCGGTCGCTTTGAGTGTTGTAGCAGGTGCTGACGAGCCCTTCCAGACCAGCTTTGGCAGCCCTGTGCCATCGATGGCACCGTCCACACGCAGGGTCGCTTTTAAGACAAGCCCCAGGCCGAGCAGAGCCGTCAAAACCATCATGCGATGCTTGAGAGGGTAGCGTTTGGTGAAGGCCAACCAAAGCAAATTCAGCAGCAGCACGAGCAGGGGGATGCCCGCCGTGAGCCAGCCTTTAAGGTTGCGTTCAAACTCGGGCAGCGAACGAATCCAAAACACCGTCATGCCTGCTAGACCGAGCGTGATGATGGGGAACCGGGGCCATTTTGACTTTGAAGAGGGCGTCATCAGAAATGGATACGAGGCGAAATCAAATGAGGATCACCTGAGCCATGGCCAGATCCTTGGTGTGAGTGATGGAAATCAGGCTGCTGCTGGAGCCGAGGTTTTCCGCATGAATTTTTGCCTGTCGATGTAAAGCGAGTGTCGGACGCCCGGAAGGCTCACGAAGGACTTCGATGTCGCGCCAATCGACACCTTGGGACCAGAGCCCGGTGCCGATAGCTTTTGCGGCGGCTTCTTTGGCGGCAAAACGTGCTGCGTAATGCATGGCAGGATCGGCGCAGGCATCGCAGTAGGCTCGCTCATCAGCGGTGAAAGTGCGTTCCTTGAAGCGCTCACCATGCCGCGTGAGCAGATCACGGATGCGCTCGACTTCCACAAGATCAATGCCCAGGCCTGTTGGAGTCATGCAGATGTCTTCTAAGCCGGATAGCCTTTCATCGCTTCCAGCATTTCTTGAATGGCTTTGCGCAGGCCAACAAACACGGAGCGTGCGACGATGCTGTGCCCGATGTTCAACTCTGCCAGATGCGGCACGATGAATAGCTCTGGGAGGTTCTTGGTGGTGAGCCCGTGACCCGCGTTGATTTGCAGGCCGAGGCTTTGACCGAGCTCAGCTGCGGCCTTCAGACGCAATGCTTCGGCTTGGCGTTTTTCCCCAAGTTCGTTGGCAAAGGTGCCTGTGTGCAGCTCGATCATGCTAGCGCCGATTTCCGCAGAAGCGCGCACCTGATCAAGATCGGGGTCGATGAACATGCTGACGCGTGTGCCGTTGGCTTCGAGCTGACTTACACTGGCATGCAGGCTTGCTTTTTGCCCTACGACATCGAGCCCGCCTTCCGTCGTCACTTCCTCCCGGTTTTCGGGCACCATGCAGACGAAGTGAGGCTTCACTTCGAGAGCGATGCCGATAATCTCAGGCGTGTTGCCCATTTCGAGATTCATCATCGTGCCGATCTCACGACGCAGCAGATACACGTCATCATCCACAATGTGGCGGCGGTCAGCCCGCAGATGGATGGTGATGGAATGCGCCCCGGCAGCCTCGGCTTCGAGGGCGGCTTTGAGAATGGAGGGCTCGACATTGTGGGCACCATGCATGGTGCGGTAACGTGCCTGCCTGAGTGTGGCTACATGGTCAATATTGACGCCGAGATGAAGTGACATGGTTGGATGGAAAGCCCACTATCATTCACCAAGCAAAGCCTGAGGGCAAAGGCTATGCTTTCAGGGCACAAGATTCGTTTCCCAAGGCCAGAGCGGCGACAAAGCGGCGGCCTCGACCCAACCCCTCAGGTTTTCAGGCTGACTCGGGATCTCGACATAAAACCAAGTGCCGCGTTTTTCGAGCAACCGCACCTGACTGCCTGGCGGCAAAGGAATCACACTGCCACTGGTGACGGTGGCGGCCGTGTAGGAGTCCACATCTGGCTGAGTGATAACGCTGATGTCTTTAACGCGCTCCAAGGCCGAAGGACGAATGGCGGCAAAAGCAGCGGCTGGCAGCAACAGCAGCACACCGATAGTAATGATCACCGATGGCCAAGAGGATTCTGTATTCCTTCTAAAAGTGCGCCAGATCAGAGGCAGAAAGATCAACCAAAGTCCGAGAGATGCGAGCATGAGCCATTCGTTAAGTGTGAGCGCGGTGCTTGCGTCCACAAACGGCGATGAGTTGGTAAAGCTCAGGTAGCGAGTTTGCTCAAACAGATGACGCAGGTTTTGACGCAGCTCGGGAGTCCGTCCGTCCAGGAGCTGTGCTCTCTGATACCAAAGAGCTGCACGTCCGAGATCCTTCTGCCTATAACGTGCGTGACCGATGATCTCAAAGACCTCAGGGCTCAATTGTGGTGGCTCTTTTTTGGTGAGTGATTCGGCGAGATACTGGGCTTTGGTGAAATTACTTTTCTCCAGTTCAGCGATGGCCTGCTCATAGACCTGATCTGGTGTCGAGGCCCCCTTGGCTGCTTCTTCCGCAATGGCTGAACCTAACGAAAAGCAGGTGATAAGGATCAGGCTCAGAGCTGTCATGGCTTTTTTGAAAAGACCAGTCAGGGTCTGTTTCATCTCACGCTTCTCTTCAGCCGAAACGGGCTGGGCTGCTTGGCCTGAAAAATTGGTATTGGCGTAGCGGTCCAAGATTTTTTGTAGGGATGCATCGTGGATGGCTTCAGCGCCTTTAACTGTCTGGATAAACTGGGCGGCATGGCGCAGGAAGACATGATCATCAACCTCGTTCTTTTCCAACTGCTCCCAAGCCTGCCGCAACTCACCAGCACGACCAGCCTTTTTCTCATCGCGACGACGACGAGCCAGAGCCATGAAGCTGGCAATAGCAAACAAGACGAGAGGAGCAGCTTCTGCAGACCAGAAGGCTTTGCTTGTCAGCAAGAGGTTTGGCGTCGCGGAAATCCAGCGCGATGTGACCGAAGGATTGATGAGGATATCCGTGATGTCTGCCTGTGGATCGACCACGGGCGGCGGCAGTTCTGCTACCACGGTTGTTCCTGTTGCAGGGCTGGCTTCAGCGGTGCTGTTGGCTGGTGCTGGAGTCATCACCAGCGGAATGGCTTCAGTTCGCAGATTGATGTATTTTTTCTCCGCTGGGCTGAAGTAATTGAGCTCAAAAGGCGGTACCGAGGGATGCACAGCCTCAGGGATGAGAACCTGGGAATAACCGACTTTGCGTTCAAGGGTAGGCGTTTGGTTTTGATCTATCGGCCCTTCGATGTTGTATCGCTTGGCTGGATACAGTTTCCAGCCGCCGGATGAAACGAGTGCAGGCGTACTCAGGGCATCAAAATTGCCGGCTCCCGAGACTGCGATTTCGACGGAAACGGGATCGCCGACCATGAGTTCAGTCGGTGTAGCCGTGGCAGACATTTGGAATTCACCCACGGCACCACTGAAGTTGGCAGGTTTACCCTCGGCAGGAAGAGGTAGCACCTTTAAAGTCACCTGCTGGCTTTTGACCACCATTTTACGTGGCTCTGAGGCACCACCAAAGAACCCCTGCGGGAAGCCGGGAGGCAGCATCTGACGCTGTCCTTCCATGGGCACCTCGACGAGCATCTCTAGTGAGGCAGGCCCGACTTTGAGGTCGCCTGTTCGCAGAGAGGATAAGGTGCTGCGGAAGGTGAGAACGTAATAACCCACACCATCAATGACCGTGCTGCTTTGCTCATTGGTCTGTGGGAAGCGGGCGATGGCGAAGTCGCTCTTTTCAATTTCAATGAGTCCGAGGCGGCGTAGTTGCGTCTGTCTGGGGACATAAAGACTGCAATTGACTGGCACGACCTCGCCTTGGTAAATTTCCTTCTTGCCGAGTTCGATTTGCAGCAGCGGTGAGTCTTTGTCCTCAGCGTTGGGATCGTTTGCGGCGGGACCACCGCCTTGATCGACGGTCAGCTTGACCTCATTGGTGGTCAGTGGTTGTCCATCCACGATAATGGTCTGCGGAGGAATGACAAACTCACCGGGTTCCGTGGCGACAATACCCCATGAAAGATGCTGCGAGGCTGTCTGGCGGCCATTGACGATGCTGATCTGCTGGGAGGTGCTGACGCCGGAGGTTTGCCCGATTTGCAGAGGGAAGCGTAGATTCGGCAGGCTTTGCGCTTGGCCATCCTGGACCGTGATCACATAGTTAATCACCTGATTGGGCCTAGCGTTTGATGGCTGCACATAGGCACGCACTGTAGCGGCTGACGCCTGGGGTTGGAACAGCAAGGCAGCTCCAAACGTGAGCAACATCAGCAGCAGTGAGCTGCGCCAGTTTTGGCGTTGAGCATAGAAAAAAGGTTTCGATTCGTTCATCATCGGTTTAATCGAGATCATGGGTGTCACCAGTCTTTGCCGTTCACTGGGGCGTCACGCGGGCGCAGGATCATGGCTTTCTTTTGATCGTCGGCATAGGTTCTGAGGAAAGAGCGCGCTTGGTTGCGGCTGAATCCCGTGGCTTCATTCTCGTGATTTTCTGCCATTTCGGCTTCTCTTTGTTCGCGGCGTTCACGGGCTTCCTGGCTTTCTTCATCGCCTTCTTTTCCGGCTTGGAGCTTGCCCTCGGGCTGTTGTTCTTTACCGCCCTGGCCTTCGTTGCCTTCTTTTTCTTCCTGTTTACCGAGGCTTTCTTTGCGGGACTTATCATCGTCGCCATCACCATCGCCTTCTTCGTCACCGTTCTCGCCCTCTTCTTCACCTTCCTCGCCTTCGCCTTTCTCGCCCTTTTCACCCTTCTTGCCTTTGTCGCCTTTTTTGCCCTTCTGGCCTTTTTTTCCCTGTTGTTCCTGCTGATCCATCTGCTTCTGGAGTTCATCCAGGCGCTTTTTGACGAATTCGCGGTTCTCTTTCACTTCCTTGTTTTCAGGGTCGATCTTCAGGGCGGCATCAAAGTGCTTCACGCTGTCACGCCAGGCTTTCAGGGTGAACTTCGGCTGCTTCGTGAGAGCGCGATCACCTTGGTCATAAAGACTGTGAGCAATGCCGCGATGCGCCTGGTTTTGCAGGCTGGTGTCAGTGGATTCAAGGGCTTGACTGAAGCCGCCGATGGCCTTGTCGTAATCCCTGATTTGATGTGCAGAGGCCGCGAGGCCGAAGGCGAGTTGCTGCTTGCGATCGCCTGAGTTTGTCTGCTGAACGAGCTTCTCATAAAGCTTTGTGGCGTGATCAAACTCACCGTCCGTGTAGGCCTTGTGCGCCTCGCTCGGGTCCGTGTTGCCCTTTTTCGAATTGAATGCCGCCAGGGCGGAGTTGTTGCCGCAAAGGCTGCCGATGAAAAGCATGGCGATTGCCTTCTTGGGGTGGGAGGCCAGGATGGTGGATGCGGTTTTCATGCGAGATGAGGGATGGATGAGCCAGGCTGTGATCAGCAACAACATACCAAGAGTCAGCGGCCAGTAGAAGCGCTCAATCGGCTTCACCAACTCCTTAGCGGCATTGGTCTGGGCTTGCAGGGCTGACAGCAGATCTTTGACGACGCCGGTGGCCAGCGGCTGGGAGCCTAGCTTTAAATAGCGTCCGCGTGTGGCTGTGGCGATCTCTTGGAGCACTTTTGGCTCCAGGCGTGTTTTGACGACGTTGCCTTTATTGTCACGCACATACTCGCCACCACGTTCAGGATCTGGGTCAGGAATCAGAGCGCCAGCTTCCGTGCCGACGCCAACCGTCAAAATGAGGACATTCTTTTTGGCCGCCTGCTTGGTGTATTCCGTGATCTGGATGTCGGGCTCGCCGCCGTCGCTGAAGAGGATCAAGCCATGATTTTTAGCCGGACTTTTTTCAAATGTCTCCATGGCCAGCTTCAAAGCTCGACCGATTTCGCTGCCGCCACGCGGCACCGACGTGAAATCAAGGGATTCAATGGCCTCAATGAC
Organism: Verrucomicrobiaceae bacterium; assembly: GCA_947463285.1. Classification (GTDB taxonomy): domain Bacteria; phylum Verrucomicrobiota; class Verrucomicrobiia; order Verrucomicrobiales; family Verrucomicrobiaceae; genus Prosthecobacter. Next base: position 11,865 of record CANHTV010000035.1, read on the forward strand.
CGCATCATGATCTGTTGTGAGCGGTGCTTGCAGGTAGGAATTCCCAGCGAAGGCGATCAAGCCGACTCGATCCGTCTTGAGCGCGGCCAGCACATCTTGCGCAGCCAGTTTCGCGCGAGTGATGCGGTCTGGAATGATGTCATTGGCCAGCATGGAACGTGACGTGTCGATGGCGATGATGACGTTACGACCGAACTCCTGCTGGACGATTTTGTCTTCACCCCATCGCGGTCTGGCGAGGGCAAAGATAAAGCAGCCCAGGGCTAAGATTTGAAGAGCGAAAATCAGCCAAGAACGGTGCCGGGATGCCCCTGAAACAAGGCTTTCACGCAGACGTGGAGCCGTGAAGTCATTCAGAACCCGGCGTGAACGTCGGTCATCCCAGAGCTTCAGCACCACCAGCAAAGGCAGGGCGAAGAGGATATAAAGAAGCTTCGGAGCGAGGAAGGTCATAGTTATTAAATTTAGGTCGCTACGGCCATCGGAGAGGCATTCAGCAGAGTGAAACGCAGCAGCAGGGCCAGGGCGAGTAAGGCCGTAGCCAGAGCTAGCGGGTAAAAGAATAACTCTTCCGTTTCAGTGATGCTGCGGCGTTTGATTTCCTTCTTTTCGAGTTGGTTGATGGTATCGAAAATTTCCTGCAAGGCTCCAAGATCCTGGGCCATGTAGAAGTTACCACTGCCAATACGGGCCACTTCTTGCAATGTGCCTTCATCAAACTCTTGCCTGCCACTGGTGATGACACGTCCATTAGGCAGTGGAATCATGTGAACACCTGGTGTGCCGATGGCGATGGTGTAGATTTTTTGGCCCAGTGTGGCTGCAAGCTTGGCGGCGTCCTGCGGACTGAGCTTGCCACTGTTGTTGGCTCCATCGGTCAGCAGGATGATCACCTTGCTCGGCACGGTTTCTTTATCCAAACGGCGGGCGGCTGCGGCAAGGCCTGAGCCGATGGCAGTTCCATCTTCCATCACTCCTGTTTGCACGCGGTCGAGATTGGCCTCCAACCATTCGCGTTGCAGCGTCAGCGGGCATGGCTGATAGGGCGCACCAGCAAAGGCGACGATGCCGATGCGGTCATTGGTGCGGCCACGGACAAAGTCACGCATCACTCGTTTGGCCGCCGTGAGGCGATTCACTGGTGAGCCGCCGATGTAGAAATCTTCGATCAACATCGAAAGCGAAACGTCCACTGTCAGGCAGATGGCGATGCCTTCGGTGTTATCCTCATCATGAGAAATAACCTTCTGCGGGCGAGCCAGAGCAATAATGCCAGCAGCGATGCTCAGCAGGACTAGCCCCATGGTAAAACCTCCGCGTGCCGACTTGGCGGGCACACCGAGATCACGCAGTAAAAAGGTAGTGGAAAAAGCGATGGTCGGCGCTTTGCCGACACGCCCTCGCCACCAGGCCATGAGCGGCAGTGCCAGCAGTAGCAGCAGCCACTCGGGGCGACCAAAGATCATGTTAGGCAGAAAAGGAATGTTCATGCGCGTTCCTCCTCCAGGGATGCGATGGCTTTTTGCACCAAAGCGGCTGCAGCAGTGTGATCAACGGGCATGGGCGCAAAGGCCAGCTCGTCCCACCAAGCAGCCAGCGGCTGGTAATCGTGCAGACGCAGCGAGGTGCTGGGGATGCCACCTCTTTGAAACAATTCCTGGCTTGTGCGGAAGGGCGCAGGAATTTTATAGCGCTCCATGAAATAAACGCGCAGGGTTTCAGAAACCGCAGCGGCTGTGGTTGCCGGTGGTTGCTGTGATGAGGCCACCAGTAGATCTCGAAGGCGCTTGCTTGCGGTCTGCCATGGCTTTTTCATGGCTGGCGGTGCCGATTTTCCAGGGCGCAGCAGCAGCCATACCACGAGTCCCAGCAGAACAATGACAAGAGAGGCGGCGACACCGTAGATCCACCATTCGGGTTCCGGCGGGATCAGTGCAGGTGGTGGTAGTTCAGGATACGGCAGCGGCTGGAGTGGCGGTCCTGATGCTTGTTGAGCAACAAAAGGCATGATCGACTTCATCCGCGTTTCCTCCTTTTACGACTGCGGAAATAAGCTTTCAGCGCTGGCACATAGTCGTCGTTGGTGCGCACATCGAGACGCTCTACGGCGTTTTTTCGCAGCATTTTGTTCAGCGACTCTTGTCTGTCGCTAAGGCGTTCAGCATACCGCCGACGCACCTCCGGGTTTGAGGTGTTGACGATGTACTGCTCGCCTGATTCAGGATCTGCCAGGCAGACACGGCCGGTGTCAGGCAGCTGCCATTCACATGGGTCAGTGATCTGAGCGGCCACGACATCATGTTTGGCAGCCAGGGCACGCAGGCTTTTTTCCCAGTTTTGATCAGGAGTGAAAAAGTCTGACACCACCACGACTAGTGCCCGGTGTGCGACACGCTCTAGAGCGAGATCCAAAGCAGGCGTGAGATCCGTCTGGCGGCTCTTGGGTGTATTGTTTAAAATATCGCGGAGGCAACGCAGTGCGTGCGAGCTGCCTTTGCGAGCGGGCAGGTAATGCTCCACCTGATCTGAAACGAGGATGAGCCCGACTTTATCCTGATTCTGCACAGCGCTGAAGGCAAAAACGGCGGCAACCTCGGCGGCGCGCTCACGCTTACTGTCCTCCTGGCTGCTGTATTCACCCGAGCCGCTGACATCGACCACAAGCATGACGGTAAGCTCGCGTTCTTCGATGTATTTGCGCACGAAGGGTTCGTTCAAGCGCGCGGTGACGTTCCAATCTAGGAAGCGCACATCATCACCGGGCTGATATTCGCGGAAGTCGTCAAACTCGATGCCCTGCCCCTTGAAGCGGGAATGGTAGGCGCCTCCGAGTGTTTCTTTGACCATGCCTCGGGTGATAAGCTCGATCTTGCGCACACGCTTGAGAATGCGCGTGAGACGTTCGTCTTCAGTTTCTGGGTGGATGGCGGGCATCAGTCGGTATCAAAAGCGGGTTCCTCGTTCTCCTTGCAGCCGTTGGCATGGTGGGAGAGGCATCACAGACCGTTTAGTCTGGATTAAGGCACCGGCAGTTTATCGAGCAGTTGTTTGATCACATCCTCACTGGTCACACCTTCAGCTTCGGCTTCATAGCTCAGCAGGATACGGTGACGCAAGATGTCCGGCGCGAGGTCTTTGATGTCCTGCGGGGTGACAAAGTTACGACCATTCAGGAAAGCTAGCGCTTTCGAGGCTAGGGCCAAATTAATGGTGCCGCGAGGGGAGGCACCACAACGGATCAGCAGCTTCAGATGAGGAGCCACGTTCTCTGGATTACGCGTGGCGTGGATGATGGCGACGATGTAGTCGCGGATCTTTTCATCCATGTACAGGCTGTTCACGAGCTTCCGGCTGGCGACGATGTCAGAGGCCTGGGTGATCTGATTCACGTCCAGCTTAGGTGCACTGGTTGCCATGGCATCAAGCACCTGGCGTTCTTCGGACGGAGTCGGATAGACCACACGCACTTTCAGCAGGAAGCGGTCAAGCTGGGCCTCAGGCAGCGTGTAGGTCCCTTCTTGATCAATGGGGTTTTGCGTGGCGAGCACCATGAAAGGATCAGGCAA
>CANHTV010000036.1 GCA_947463285.1 Verrucomicrobiaceae bacterium
AAGCAGTTTTTCAAACGGTTCCCTCATGCGTGTGAACGTGGCAAAACGACTCCTCAAAAGTCACGGAAATTCCCTTCATCAGACGAGCTGACCGGGGGAAGTTCGAGGCGGGAGCTGCCTCCGATCCGCAGCGGTCCCGCTGGCCGGTTCGAGCGCCTTTCAGCCGTCTGTTCTACCCAGGCTCTCACTGGCGTTCGCGAAAGGTGGCTCGGAGGAGGTCCTGGCGGGAGCTGGTGGTTGGCTCCGACTCCCGCGAGCACCCGCAGGTGCCCCACCAGCTCATTGAGCACCTCGCCCTCAGCCTCGACCTGCTCCGCCGACGCTGCGGTCTCCTCGGCGTTTGCGGCATTACCCTGCGACACCTTCTCCATTTGGCCAATGGCTTGGTTGATCTGTTTGACCCCCTGGGCCTGCTCACGGGCAGCGGTGGCGATCTCCCCCACCAGCGAATCTGTCGCCACCACTTTCTTCGTGATTTGCTCGAGCGAATCCCCGACTCGGGTCGTGCATTGGGAGCCTTTGCGGGTGCTGTTGATCGCCACCTCGATTTTGTGCGCAGTCGCCTTAGCCGCAGCGGCACTGCGTTGCGCAAGCGAGCGCACCTCGTCGGCCACCACCGCGAAACCCTCGCCTGCCTTTCCAGCCCGTGCGGCCTCCACGGCTGCATTGAGCGCCAGGATGTTGGTCTGGAATGCGATTTCATCGATATCCTTGACGATCTTAGCGACCTGCGCGGTCGAGGAATCAATTTCCGCCATGGCCTCGACCATCTCGCCCATCATGCCGGAGCCGCCCTCCGCAAAGAGGCGGGTTTCGGAGGCCAGCGCCTTGGCTCTCAGACAGTTCTCGGCCGTCGCCTGGATCATGCTCGACATTTCCTCAAGCGAGGCACTCGTCTCTTCGACCGAGGCCGCCAGCTCGCTGGCACCTGAGGAGAGCGTCTGGTTCGACAGCGCCATCTGCGCGGACGCTGCGTCGAGTTGAAGACTGGTGTTTTGCAACTCGCCCATCACCTGCCGGATCGGCCGGACGACGGTGGCAAAAATAGAAATGCAGAGAGCGACAAGCGTCAGCACGGCGAGGATGACGAGGGCAAGCAGCGTGTAGAAGAGACGATAGGCCTGTTGCACAAGCAGCTGCACGTCCCCGCTGGTTCGACGTTCCAGCTTCTCGAGAAACTCGTCGATCGGTCTCATGATCCTGGCTTTTTCCGCATGATACTCCCTGCTGTGCATGAGCTGACGAGCCATCTCCAAGTTCGGCTCCCCTTTCACAGAAAATTGGCCAAAGCCGTCGTCAAACAGGCCCTTGACCGCATTCATGGCGACAGTTTCCATCCGGACGAGATTGTCGGAGTTGGTTTGCGCCTCCTTGAGCTTAGCAAATTCCTCCGCCGAAAAACCGAGCTCCTCCATCAGTTGCTGAAGTGGGATGACTCGACCGTCCGGCCTCGGTTTGACCTCGTCCGCAGCCATGAAATCCCAATAGATCCGATCGTAATTCTCCGGCCGTGGTGCCTTTCCATTGCGGATGTCGAGGACCGCCCAGTATTGCTCTTCGTAGCGCTTGTCCGCCGTGACCACATAGGTTCGAGCGAGGCGCGTTAGGTCGTCCGAGCTCTGGCGCAATTCGTCCGCGAGCAGTCGGGACTGATAGCGGCGCTCCTCGGCGGCGGTGACTTTCTTCTGATTCGTCAGCATCCGCTGCGTCACGCCACCGATGACGAGAAGAAACATGATGATGGTGACCGACGCGAAGAGCGCCCGGTTGGCGAGTTTTCCATTAGCTTTCATAAGTCATTTCACGGGGACCACGGGTCGTTGAAGAAGGGTTAGGAACTGGGCAGCCGAGGCGTTTCGGGTGGGCGGTCGCCAGGCATCGGGATAGACTGGGAAGGATTCAAGGCGTGCGACGACCGCGCAGAACGACGGTATGGTGCCGCGTGTGCACGCGCACGCTGTGGCGGGTTATCGGAAAAAGTTTGGAAACCGGCAGCGTCACCCGTGCCGACCGACGAACGACCGATGAGCTCGCGCAACCCGGCGACTTGAACCTTGAGGTTGCTGGCTTGGGCATCCATTTGCTCTGCGGCAGCGGCCGTTTGCTCGGCCCCAGCCGCGTTGCTCTGCGTCACCTGATCCATCTGGTTGATAGCCCCGTTGATTTGTTCGATGCCGTGGGCCTGCTCGCGCGCAGCCATGGCGATCTCGCCAACGAGCGAGTCGGTCGAGGACACCTTGGCGGCGATTTCGGTAAGGGAGGTTTGGACCTTCGCACAACTCGCCGAGCCGCTGCGACTGCTCATGATCGATGCCTCGATCTTTTCTGCAGTCTCCTTCGCGGCTGCGGCACTGCGCCGCGCGAGTGAGCGTACCTCGTCCGCGACCACGGCGAAGCCCGCGCCCGCCTCACCGGCACGGGCAGCCTCAACCGCGGCATTCAACGCGAGAATGTTGGTCTGGAAGGCAATCTCGTCGATGTTCTTGAGAATCTTGGCGACGTCGGCACTCGCGGCGTCGATCGCAGACATGGCCTGCGTCATTTCCACCATGGTCCGGAAACCGGCCTGGGCGAGTGTATGGGCTTCGCCGGCCTGTAGGCTGGCTTTTTCCGCGTTGTCGGCCGTGGATCGGATCATGCCGGCTATCTGCTCGAGCGACGCGCTGGTCTCCACGACAGAGGCGGCCTGCTCACTGGCCCCGGAAGAAAGCATCTGACTTGCAGACGAAACCTGACGCGCGGCGGCGGCGGTTTGGGTGGCGGCTAGATCGAGGTTCGTGGCAAGGCTTCCGAGAGCGCGGGTGGTGGAGCGGGCGATCAGCCACGCCAAGACCACGGCCGCCACCAGCGTGAGAACGACGGCGATGCGCAGGAGGAGGATGCTAGATTGGGCGGCCGCCTTGCTCTCCTCGCTCACGGCGAACCCATACGTCTTTTTGTATTGCACGCCCGCATCCACGGCCTTGACCGAGGCTTCATAGGCAGGAATGACCCCTCCCGTGAGCATCTTCTTTTGCTCTTCGGTCCGGCCTTGGCGCACCAGCTCGAGGTAGTCGCCGCGGACCTTCACAAAGGTTTCGCGGGTCCGCCTGATCTCATCGAACAACCTGCGGTCTTCGTCGTCCTCGATCATTTGTGGGTCATAGTTGCGGAACAGTTCATCCATGCGGGACCGGTTCGAGGCGACGTGGTCCTCAAGGGCCTTGCGTGCTTCGACGGTCTCCGCGTCGGCGTAGCGGAGGCAGGAAAAAAGGTTGTCGCGCGCGAGGCTGGCACACTCATCGAGAGTGAGCACGCTCGGGAGAACGTCGTCAGTGACCACCGCAAGGGCGCGGCTGGCGACCCCGAGCCGTGACATGCCAAGGAAGCCCAGGGCGGCGGAAATCAGCACCATGGCAACAAAGCCTGCACCGATACGCCGGGAGATGGTCCACGAATTCATGAGTGCGTTGTTTGGGGTTCGGGGACTTGAGCGGGAGAGAGAGTCAGCAAGCCCTCGGCGAGGAAAACCTTTTCGGGATCCAGCAGCGTCTTGACACTGCCACTCACTGTCGCGAGGCCTAGGATAAACTGGGTTTCGGGCGAGCCCCCGAAATCGGGAGCTGGCTCAAGCTGGGATTCATTGAACTGGACCACCTCCTCCACCGTGTCAACGATCGCACCTATCAGTGTGCTGCCGCCAGAGGGGCTGCGGAGCTGCACCACGATGATGCAGGCCCGCTCGCTAAAGACAGCCTCAGCCATCTGAAATTTGGCGCGCAAATCGAGAACTGGAATGACCGTGCCGCGGAGGTTGATCACACCTTTGATGAAGTCCGGCATCCGCGGAACGGGCGTGATCGGACAAAGCCGGATGATCTCCCGCACATTCAGGACGGGCAGTCCGTAGGTTTCCAGACCCAGGCTAAAGGTCAAATAGCGCCCAGCCTGGGCTTGAGCAGCGTTCGAGTTGAGGGGCGGGGTGGTCATAGGTGGGGGGCGGCGGCGGTTGCAGCTGCGATTGCGTTTGAGTGGGTGGGCGTTTTGACAAGCGTGTCCACATCGAGGATGAGGCCCACAGAACCGTCCCCAAGCACGGCCGAACCAGCGAGCAGATTTTGATGCCTAAAGGTTTGGCCGAGGCTCTTGATGACGACCTCCTGCTTACCCAGCAATTCGTCCACGACCAGACCGCGGGCGGCATCACCTGATTCCACCACCACGATGATGGCATCCTCAAGATTCGTGGCTCTTGCTGGGCGTCCAAGGTATCGTCCAAGGCGCAGGAGCGGCGTCTGGCGGCCTCGTACACTCACTACTTCGCCCCGCCCCTGAATCGTCGAAACCATCCCGGGCTGGGGCCGGAATGACTCACGAATGGATAGCGTGGGGATGATGTAGCGGTCGTCGCCCACGCCGACGAGCATGCCATCAATGATGGCGAGCGTGAGCGGCAACAGAAGGGTGAAGGTGGTGCCCTCACCCAGCACGGACTGGACTTCGATCTTGCCACTGAGGCCCTCGATGTTGCTGCGCACGACATCCATGCCCACGCCACGACCGGAGAGATCGGTCACCGCATCTGCCGTGGAAAAACCAGGAAGAAAGATCAGGGAAACGATTTCAGAAGCGTCCATTTCAACATCGCCCCGAATCAGCCCGCGCTCGATGGCCTTGGCCCGGATGCGGGAGGGGTCGAGCCCCTTGCCATCGTCGGAAAGCCGAATGATGATGCCGCCGCGCTGATGGGCCGCGCTGAGACGAATCGTGCCCTGCGCCGGTTTGCCCCGGGCCATCCGCTCGTCTTGCGACTCGATGCCATGATCGACCGAGTTGCGGATCATGTGAACGAGGGGGTCGCCCAGCTTTTCGACCATATTCCGATCCAACTCGGTCTCCTCCCCCTCAAGGAGGAACTGAATTTGCTTACCTCCGCTTGTCGCGAGATCGCGCACCAGACGGGTCATCTTCTGGAAGGCACCCCGGACCGGCACCATCCGCATCGACATGGCTGTGCTCTGCAAATCGCTGGTGATCCGCCTGAGCTGACGCAGTTGCCGAACGAACTGCGAGCTCTGGATCGCTTGGACCTCCGAATTTTCCACGACCATCGACTGCGCGACGACCAGTTCGCCCACGAGATCGACAAGGCTGTCCAACTTCGCCGTGTCGATTTTGACAAAACCGCCCCCTGGATCCCCACCCACCGGTTCGCGGACGGGGGGAACAGGGGGAGGAGGTGCCGCAGGGGCAGCCGCAGTTTGCAAAACGGGCGCGGTGAGCGCCTGCTCCGGCGGGGGCATCTGAGAGGCGGGCGCGTCAGTGCCCAACCGCTCCTGCGGAGCCACAGCAGGTGGCTCGGCTTCCCCACGGGCAGCGGCTTTCGCACGACGGATGATGTCGGATGTGGGCACGACGATGGGTGAACCCGGCTCCACCCCTTGGAGCTGAGCCCCGATCGCACGGGTGAACTGCTCCAGGGCATCCCCACCTGCAAGGATCAGGTTGATGACGACGGAATCGATCCGCAACTCGGAGCGCCGCACCAAATCCAACACCGTCTCTAATTCGTGCGCGAGATTGCGGGGCGGGTCGAGATGCAAAAAACCCGCCCCCCCCTTATAAGTATGGAACGCTCGGAAGATCGAATTGACCGTTTCGGTGTCGGTTGGGTTCGATTCCAAGATCAAGACCCCCTGCTCGATGGTCTGAAGGAGTTCCAAAGACTCGGCATGGAACTCGTTCAGCAATTCGAGGTCTTCATCGAGATTCAGGCAAAAGGAAACTTCGTTGCCAGCGGGTGCCGATTCAGTCAGGGCGGAGGCAGTATCCACGGCGAGGGCGCCCTTCACCATCGCCCCTGGTTCGTCCCAGTCCGAAGGCCAGGCCGGCAATCCGCGTCCGCTCGCACGCGAATCTAGGATTGAACTCATGAAGCTATGCCAATCGTTCAACCGCCGGATGCTGTTTTCCGAGAACAGGCCTGGCCCGTCGAGGATCTCATCGATCCAACCACGGGCGACCCTCAAACCCACGGTCCAAGCTTCAGGAAGCTCTGCCCCTCGCAGCTCTTCCAGATCGAGTAGAAAATGATTGATGGGGAGGAGACCGTTGTCCTCGCCCGACGTCACGAAAGCCAGTTCCTCACCGATCTTGCCTAGCAATTCGCCTGCCTTGAGCGGAACTCCTGGGAGGTATGAGGCATAGAGATTTGCAGTCATGAAGAGAAAAAACCTCTCCGTGTCAACGGAATGGTAGGTGTAATAAGCCACCAATCCTACTAGGCTTTACGACGGTTTTAGACCTACGTTTGACTCCGGATCAAACCCAAAGTCAAGCAATCTTTCGCCGACAACAGGTGTGCGAAAATTTTGGGTAATTGCATTGGATAGAACATCAGCCAAAATGATTCCTTCGTCCACACAGACATACGACCACCAGACAGCAGCAAGCAGCCTCGAGATTTGGCGAAGGATAAGAACACCTTGATGTAGCGGTGCAGAGCATTGCGAGCCACTGGTGGGTGATTCTGACTGCGAAGCCAGCGGTCAATATCACGCGTCTAGATGGTCAACATTTTGCTAGGAAAAGCGACCGCCAAGCGCTTCACACTTCCAGATGGTTGGAACCGATAGATTCCGCTCAAATCGTCCTCCACCGCAGCCACCAGCGGCATATTGAAGGTAGCCTTATGTGATTTTGAATGGCTAGGAATTCGCGAAATGGAGGCTCTATTGCATAAGAATGCCATTCGAAGCTACTCCCCCACCCTGCCCAAGAAGCGTGTGAAATTCACGGCTGCAATTTCCTGGAAGCTGCTACAGTCGCGCCCCGCTACCTCGTCATGGCCAGAATCCCGGAAGAAACTCTTCAGCAAGTGCTCGCATCCACGGACATCGTGGAGCTGATCGGGCGCTCGGTGAAGCTGCGCCGAGCGGGCACGAACTGGGTGGGGCTGTGCCCGTTTCACAATGAGAAGTCGCCCTCCTTCAATGTGCGGCCTTCGACAAACTCGTATCACTGCTTTGGCTGCGGTGCGGGGGGGAATGCCTTCCGCTTTGTCATGGAGCATGATGGCCTGACTTTCATGGAGGCGGTGAAGCGCATCGCCGAGGCCGCTGGTATCCGCATCCAGGAGGAGGTGTGGGATGCGAATGCGGAAAAGGACGCGAAGATCCGCAGCCTGATGATCCGCGCGCATCAGGAGCTGGCGGCGTGGTATCACCAGCTGCTGATGAAAAGCCCCGTCGCTGAAGACGCACGCGCTTACCTGAAAGGACGCGGCATCAGCGCAGCGGTGGCGAAGAACTGGATGATTGGCTACGCACCGCCACAGGCTCAACTGCTACGTCAGTGGGCGACGAAGCATCAGTTCGGCCAGCAGGTACTCATTGATGCAGGCATTTTAGCTTTCAGTGAGGAGCGCGGGGATGCGTATCCGCGTTTCCGGCATCGGCTGATGTTTCCGATCCGGAATGACAACGGCGAGGTGATCGCCTTCAGCGGTCGGATTTTAGATAAGGACGCGAAGGCGGCGAAATACCTGAACTCGCCGGAGACGCCGATTTTCACGAAGAGCAAGGTGCTGTTCGGCTTTGATAAAGCGAAACGCCCGATCTCGAAAGCCGGGCAGGCGATTGTCTGCGAAGGCCAGATCGACACCATCATGCTGCACGAGGCTGGGTTTCCCAACACGGTGGCGGGGCAAGGCACGGCCTTCACAGAGTTTCACGCGAAGGCGCTGAAGCGTCAGGCGGATGAGATCGTGCTCTGTTATGACTCGGACAACGCGGGCTTCAAGGCAGCGGAGAAGGCTTATCAGATCCTGGCCCCGACGGGATTGATCGTGAAGGTGGCGGCGCTGCCCACGGGGGAAGATCCTGACTCCCTGATCCGCAAGGAAGGCCCGGAGGCCTTTGCGGAACTGCTGAAAAAGGCCCGTGATTTCATCGACTACCAGGTCGAGGTCGTGGGCACGCGGCGGAACATGGAAGAGATGCGAGAGCGGGTGCGCTTTGGCGAAGAAATGGCGGTAAACATTCGCCTGCTGGAAAGCCCGGTCGCCCGTGAAACGGCGGTGCAGCGTGTGGCCATGCGTCTCGGCATCCCAGAGGAAACGATGCGCAAGCTGATGGCCCGCGCTGAAAAGGCTGGTGGTAAATCCACCGTGGCGAAAGCGGCGACGGAGCACCCCGGCCAGCAGCTGATCGCTGCGCAAGATCGCAATGCGCTACTCCTTTGCCAGCTGGCGTTCGGGGATGCGCAGGTGCTGGACTGGCTGAGACAGCAGCCGCACGAGGATCTGCTGCGAGATCTGCCCGGCACGGAGTTGCTAGGCCTGATCTGGCGCGGCCAGTTTGACCCCGTGGACCCGGTGGCGGTGAATGTTTTCCTGACCGGACTGGACCCTGAGGAAGAGGCGGCGCTGACGCAGATCCTGCATCAATCCTCCGCCATGGGCGGCATCGCCTCCGCCCAACATGCGCTGGGAGCCCTGGAGATCGCCCGACTGCAAATGCTGAAGCAGCGACTGCAAACACAGCTGAAGCATCCGAAACTGGAGGCGGAAGATGCCTCTGAAATCCAGCGCGAGATCATGGCGCTGCACCTCGAGCTACAAGAGGCGCAGAAGCGGATTTTAAAGCCTCAGGGCTGATCTGCCCAGGTGGGCACTCAGGGCATCCTGCCAGGAGCGCGGGCTTTCGCCCAGGAGTGAGACGAGCTTTTGGTTCGCCATCGGCGTGTAGCGCGGACGCTTGGCCAGAAAGCCAGTGAAGGCCTCCAAGCGGTTGCCTTTCACGGTCGCTGGCTGCTCCAGAAGGCCTTTTTTATAGGCGATGTCGAGCGCTGCCTGGGCAAAGGTTTGCCAGGTGGCTAGGCCGCTGTTGCAGAGATGCAGTAGGCCATGGACGGCCGGCTCCTGCTGCCAAAGAAGCTCCAGCCAGACGGCGATGTCATCCATGCAAGTCGGCACGCTCCATTTGTCACCGATGGCCTCGACCTCGCGCCCGGCACGGGCTTGCGCCAGCATTTGCTCAGGAAAGCAGGCCTGAGCACCGCCAAAAAGCCAGGAAACACGGGCAACGAGGGCGCTCGGGCAGGCCTGCAAGACGGCGGATTCGGCGGTGAGCTTGGTGCGGCCATAAGTGCTCACGGGGGCAGTGGCGTCGGACTCTGAAAGCGGCGTGTCGCCCTCACCGCCAAAGACATAATCCGTACTCAGATGAATCAGCCGCGCGCCGCGACGCTGGCATTCACTGGCGATGACAGCGGGCGACTGCGCATTCACGCGCTCCGCCAGCTCAGGCTCACGTTCGCAGACATCCGGGCTGGTGATGGCGGCGCAGTGGATGCAGAGATCGAAGTCCATGGGGCGCAGGATTTCCGCCAGCTTTTCCGGCCTTGAGAGATCCAACTCCTGTCGAGTCGGGGAGAGCACGAGATGCCTGACTGCATAGGCCTGTCGCAAGGTGGAGCCGAGTCTGCCACTTGCGCCTGTGATCAAAATTTTTCGGCCATCATTCATGCGGACCATGGGTGGAGTTTGCCGCCGCCGCTTGCAAACACAAACATGGCATCCATCATGCACCCTCTCACGGCCACCCCTCTTTCTTTAGACCTCCCATGCAACCCACCATCGTCATCGTCGGAGCCGGACTGGCCGGACTTGCCTGTGCGCGTTTGCTCAGTCGCGCCGGACTGCCCTTCACGATCCATGAGGCATCGGATGGAGTCGGAGGTCGCGTACGCTCTGACCGGGTGGATGGTTTTACGCTGGACCGTGGTTTTCAAGTGATGCTCCCAGCCTACCCGGAGGCAAAGCGTGTCTTGGATTACGATGAGCTGGATCTACGTCCTCTCTATCGTGGCTCCGAGGTGCATTATAAACATCATGCGCATCGTCTGGCAGATCCCTTTCATCATCCGCTGGATGCCCTCAAAAACTTTGCTGATGACCTCATCGAGTGGCAGGATAAATGGCACACGCTGGTTCTTTGGAAGGAAGTTTCTGGCACGCGGGCGATCGAGCGCGGCATCCCAGAAATGGAAACGGAGGACTACCTCCGCCATTTTGGCTTCAGTGAAGCGATGATCGACCGCTTTTTCCGGCCATTTTTCGGAGGTGTATTTTTAGAAAAGGACCTGCGGACATCTGCGCGGATGTTTCTCTTCTTATATTCCATGTTTCGGCGTGGCGGTGCTGCGCTGCCTGCTCATGGCATGCAGTCCATCCCGGATCAGCTCGCCGTAGCCCTGCCGCCGGAATCCTTAAAATTGAACTCACCCGTCGTCGCCGTGCGTAGCGGAGAAGTCACACTGGCCTCGGGCGCGGTGATCCGCGCAGACCACATCATCGTGGCCACCAGCGAAGAGGTGGCCCAGCGGCTACTGCCTGAAACTGGTGGTGAAAAACTGCTGCCGGGACGCTGCACGACCTGCCTTTACTTCAGCACGGATCAGCCTGTGCCCAAAGAATCTATCCTGCATCTGGATGGCGATGGACGCGGCCCGGTGAACAATGCCTGCATCATCAGCAACGCTGCCCCGGATTATGCGCCACCCGGCCATCATCTCATCAGCACCAGCATCATCGGAGCCCCATCCAGCAATGAACTGGAAGATGTCGTCCGTGAGCAAATGACGCAATGGTTTGGCCCCACGGCGCGGCAGTGGAAGCACCTGCGCACCTACCAAATCCGCAATGCGCAACCAGAGTCCCGCCAGCTCCGTCTTGGCGAAGAATCGCTCTCAAGCGTGCTGGCTCCTGGCCTGTATCGCTGTGGTGATTATGTCGAGGACGTCTCTATCAATGGAGCCCTGCTGAGTGGTCGCCGGGCTGCTGAAGCCTTGATTTCGAGCCTGTGAGGTGGCAAAAAGGGTGCTTTTTAGGGCCTCAAACGGGTAACAAGTCGCTGTAAATGTGAATAGCCTCTTGATTCCCGTGCGGATGGTGTCACCCTCCGAGCCCTTTTTCTAGACACAACTCAAATTCATCTCATGGGACAGCAACACAACAAGACCATCAAACGCCGCCGCCTCAAAGCCTACAAAGCCCGCAAGAAGGCACTCGTCAGAGCTGGCGTCGGCCGCAGCAAAATCAGCCTCAAGAGCGCTCCTAAAGCCGCTAAGAAGGTAGCTGCCAAGAAGCCTGCCGCCAAGAAAGCCGCTAAACCTGCCGCCGCAGCAGCCCCAGAAGCAGTCGCCGAGTAATCCCTCATGGACAGCTTCATGAACTCACTCCGAGATTCGTGAGATGAGAGGCTCTGACAAAATCCATCGTCGGGCCTACTGGGAACAAAGCCAAAAAAACGCTTGATTTCCTCCCTCATCCTCCCACTGTCCGCCTCCCCCAAAAAGTCCGAACTAAATTATCATGGCTGTTGTTATTCGTCTCCGTCAAGAAGGTGCCAAAGGGCATCACGTCTTTCGTATCGTCGCTGCTGACAAGCGTTTCCCACGCGATGGTCGCTTCCTTGACATCCTTGGAACCTACGATCCTGCTCAATCCAAGAACAACGCCAACGTCAATCTCGACAAGGTGAACGAGTGGATCTCCAAAGGCGCTCAGCCATCGGACACCGTCCGCAGCCTCATCAAGAAGGCTCAAGCTGCCGCCAAGTAATCCTTGGTTCGGGAAACAGACAGCCGCCGAGATCCGGCGGCTTGGGGTTAGCTAACCATTTCTCTCTTTTATGGACGCCCCTGAAGCCCTTCGTGAGTTTCTCACTTATGTGGTCGCCAATCTGATCGACCATCCCCAGCAAGCGAGCATTTTGATCAGTCATAATGCTACCGGGTCTTTGGTTTTCAGGGTGCAACTCGCACAGGAAGATGTCCGACATGTGATCGGAAAAAATGGACTCACGATCAGTTCCATTCGATCCTTGCTCAATACAGCCGCTGAAAAACACGGCCTC
Organism: Verrucomicrobiaceae bacterium; assembly: GCA_947463285.1. GTDB lineage: Bacteria > Verrucomicrobiota > Verrucomicrobiia > Verrucomicrobiales > Verrucomicrobiaceae > Prosthecobacter. The sequence continues at coordinate 11,898 of CANHTV010000036.1, forward strand.
AAAGTCAGCCTCAAGGTTGGTGCAGCTCGCGATCTGGAAGCTGATGAATCAGCCGAGCAGGAACAACTGCGCGAAGAACAGGCAGCGGCCTGAGTTTACCAAGGGTCACGATATTTCGTGAATTCAAGCTCTGTGAGTAATGGAGTGCGGGAGTATTGAAAAAACCAATACACTTTTGCGACAACACTCCATCCGGTGAACATCATATCACCATGATGCAGATTATAACTTCGAAAGAGCATCATCTTTCTGCTTCCCTCTTGGGAATTCTCGCGCATTCTCGCAGCGCTCGATGATCTGAGCACTATGGAAGCTGTTAACATTCAGTTCGCCCCCGAAACAGGCACCGAAGAAGAGTGGAATGAAGCGTATGCGCGCCTCGCCGATTACTTCCGTTCCTACCAATTGCACAACCGAATCCGCCGCACGCAGCTGATCTTGGAAACTTTGCGACGAGCCGCAGACTGTCACAAGCAAGACCCAAGCCGCACGCCTACAGCCCACAGCATCGAGCAAGCACGAAGGATGCTAAAAGAATGGCTGGGAGCGATCTACAGTGAGATGAACTTGAACGAATCTCAGATCGAAGCCGCTGGCAGACTGGGATTTCACCTGAGCGGTGGACCTGCGCGCTGGCCCCACTTTTTCTTGGATAAGGGAAATCTGCCGCCAGACATGATGGAAGCCATGCGCGTAGCCGTGCGCACCTCGGGACCAGGGATGCAGGTCAGTAAAATGACACCGCGTGACATGGACTTGGGCATTGTCTCTGAAGTCGCTGAGGACACCTTTGACACCCTGGGACGTCATCCCATCCTTCGTTATACCATTCTCATCAGCATCGTCGGCGGTGTGTTGGGCTACCTTTATTTGTTACTGAGATGAGCGTCATCGGAGCCCAAACGGCCAATATCAATGCAACGGCAGGGATGCCACCTCCGCGCATCGCTCGCACACGTCGCGCCACCTTTTTCTCCTTTGTGGGTCTCGGCACCATCGTCGGCACCTGGCTGATGTATGCCTTCCTCTCGGAGCACGGCATGCGCTGGTCTGAATGGGGACTGCTCGCGGTGTTCGTGCCTCTGTATTATCAGCTCAACATCGGCTTTTGGACTGCGCTTTTCGGCCTCTGGCTGATGAACCGCCCCACGCCTGACGCCCTCAATCTCTGGCGCACGCTGAAGCCTGAAGATCATAATGCTCCGATCACTGCCAGCACGGCCATCATCATGCCAGTCTTCAATGAAGACGTCACACGCGTCTTTGAGGGCCTGCGCTCCATTTATCTCTCTCTGGAGCAGACCGGACACTCCCAGAATTTCGACTTTTTCATCCTCAGTGACTCCAATCAAACCAGTCAGTGGATCGAAGAAGAAACCGCCTGGCTCGAGCTTTGCCGCCAGCTCAATGCTTTTGGCCGCATTTTTTATCGCAAGCGCCGCAAACCGATCAATCGCAAGAGCGGCAACGTCAGTGACTTCTGCCGTCGCTGGGGCAAGCGTTATCGTTACATGTTGGTTCTTGATGCAGACAGCCTCATGTCTGGCGGCCTCATCACCAGCATGACACGCATCATGGAGAAAAATCCTGGCGTGGGCATTCTCCAAACCTTCCCCAAACAAATCGGTGCGGAGACATTGCTGGGCCGGGTGATGCAGTTTGCCCAAGCTCTCTATGGACCTCCCTTCATGGCTGGTCTGGATTACTGGCAGTGCGGCGAGGCTAACTTCTGGGGGCACAATGCCATCATTCGTCTGGAACCATTCATCAAATACTGCGCACTACCGCCACTGCCCGGCAAGGAGCCCTTTGGTGGACACATTCTCAGTCATGATTTCGTCGAAGCGGCACTCATGCGCAAAGCGGGCTATGCTGTGCGCCTGCTGGCAACCAATCGAGGCAGTTACGAAGAAGGCCCGCCTACCTTGGTGGACATGCTAAAGCGCGACCGCCGTTGGTGTCAGGGGAACATGCAGCACTTCTGGCTGTTGTTTGCCAAAGGCTGGCACCCCATGAGCCGAGTCAATTTTGCTCACGGCATCCTCAGTTATGCCAGCAGCCTGCTCTGGTGCCTCTTTCTCGTCTTTTCGACCTTTCTGGCCGCAACAGCATTGCCACACGCTGACGCTCAGGCGGTCCGGGCTGAGCAGATTTTGCTCGTAGTCACCGCCATGCTCATTTTTCTGCCAAAGATGGCCATCCTGCTAGATGAACTCATCACGGGACGCCTCTTCAAACCTCTTCAAATGAGGCTGCTGACTTTCATCAGCAGCATGTTTGACACCGTCATCTTCACCCTGATGGCACCTGTGCTGATGATCTTCCACTCCCAGTTCGTCGTTTACACGGTCCTGGGCAAAGGCGTGCGCTGGGTCACCCAACGGCGCAAGCTCGATGGCCGTGTGGATTGGGCAGAGGTCTTTTTCACCTTTTGGGTCGTGAGTGTCATCGGGATTGTGTGGGGTGTACTCGGTTATTTGGTTTCGCACAGTTTCCTGCTCTGGTTCAGCCCGATCCTGGGGGCCTTGCTACTGGCCATTCCGATGGCGATTGTCGTATCTGGCAGACGCTCAGGTTTGCGTTTTGGCCTTTTGCTGACACCCGAGGAAACTGAGCCGCCTACGGTGCTCGGTGTCATGAATGATCATTTGGCTGAGATCAAAGGACGTATCCATCTACCCGCTGAATTGGAACGTCATTATGGCCTGATGCAGGTCTGTCTTGACCCTTATGTGAATGGTCTGCACGTCAGCCTTCTGCGTCGCCGCAAGAGCATTGATGTGTCCCGCTCTTACTTGAATGAAATCGCACTGCGTCTGATCCAGCAGGGACCACAGGCTCTGACGCCACAGGAAATCAAAGCCATGATCCATGACACCGAAACCGTCACGGATCTGCATTATCGACTTTGGTCAGCCCGTGATCATGAACTGGCTCCGTTTTGGGCCACAGCCATCCGTCAGTACAATCTCGCGGCCAGCAATCCCTTCACGCATACCTTGGCTCAGCCTGTCTTGGCAGCAACGTAAAGCTCTGAACACAAAACAACCTGCCTCATGGAGGCAGGTTGTCGGTCAATAGGACTTTTAAGGAGGTCGTTACTTCTTGGCTTTGGATTTGGATTTGGATTTCTTGGCGACAGCCTTTTTCGCAGGAGCCGCTTTTTTCGCAGGGGCTGCCTTTTTGGCTGGAGCCACTTTTTTCGCAGGGGCTGCCTTTTTGGCTGGAGCTGCTTTGAAAGCTTTTTTGGGAGTTGCTTTCTTAGTGGCCTTGGTCGCAGGCGTGGATTTGGCCTTCATGATGCCACTGACACCGCCTTCGCGCTTCAAGCGCTCAAGCAGCAATTGCTCACGGAAGGCGATGGCCTCGGCGAGCACTTTGTCATGGTCTTCCTTCGTGTAGCGATACACACGGGATACCGTCTTGCCTTTTTCTGCACGCACG
>CANHTV010000037.1 GCA_947463285.1 Verrucomicrobiaceae bacterium
AAAGCTGATCAAGGCCATCAACCATGCTCCCGGCGTGGAGGCGATGCCGAAGAAGGGTGATAAGCTGAAACCGGCGCAGATCGCGGCGCTGGAGAAGTGGGTCACGATGGGGCTGCCCTGGCCTGCGGATAAGGCGGTGGCTGATGCTCATGCCAACGCTGATCCGATGCAGCACTGGGCCTACTTGCCAGTGAAGAGGAGTGCAGAGGTCGGAGCTCGGAATGAGGAGTCAGGAAAAGGGATCCCCGCTCATGGCATCGACGTTCTAGTGCAGAAGAAACTGAAAGCCTCCGGGCTCGATTTTGCGCCGAAGGCAGATCCGGCCACGCTTTGCCGTCGCATCTACCTAACGCTCACGGGCCTCCAGCCGAGCTACGAAGAAGTGCAATGCTACATCAAGGAGCCGAACGTGGAAAAGCTAACGGCGAAACTGCTCTCCATGCCGACCTACGGGCAGCGCTGGGCGCGTCATTGGCTGGATGTGGCCCGCTATGCGGACACGGACGGCTATCAGGTGGCGGGGCGAAACATCAACTACCCTTATGCCTACACCTATCGCGACTGGGTGGTGAAGTCGCTGAACGAGGACATGCCGTATGACCAGTTCCTGATGCACCAGCTCGCGGCAGACAAACTGCACCTGAACGAGCCTGCTCACCCTTCCTTGGCGGCGCTTGGTTTCCTAAATGTCGGGGACAAATTTATCAGCGATCGCAATCTGCAAATCGACGACCGCATCGACGTGGTCAGCCGTGGGATGCTGGGCATCACGGTGGGCTGTGCGCGCTGCCACAACCACAAATTCGACCCGATTCCGAGCAAGGACTATTACGCGATGTATTCCATCTTCAACAGCAGCGAGCAGCCGGAGCAGAAAGACCTGCCGGTGATCGGCAAGGCGGCGGATGAAGCGGCTTTCAAAGATTATGAAGCCAAAGTGGCCGAGATCGCGAAGAAGGAAATGGAGTTCAAGACGGAGGTGTATCACGAGATCCGCACGCCGGAGCGCGTGAGCCAGTATCTGGCCTTTGCCCAGGAGGCTTCAGGCATCAAAGATCGCGTCGCCATGCGTGGTCGTGCGGGCCAACTCAAGCTGCGTGACACCGTGGCGGACAAGTGGGGCGACTTCGTCCAGTGCCATGCTTTGAAGGGCAAGGCGCATCCGGTGATGATCGCTTGGAAAGAGTTCTCGGCCATCCCAGCAGCCGAGTTTGCTGCCAAGGCACCGGTGGTGCTGGCCTCGCTGACGAAGCCTGAGAGCGGCCTGAATGCCGTGCCGCGCAATGAACTCGCGAAGCGTCCTGCGCCGAAGAGCTTTAACGACATCGCCAAGATGTATGCCGACATCTTCCTCACCTGCCTGGACGGCAAAGAGCCCGACAACGCCGACTGGAAGCAGGTGCGCGAGATCCTGATGAGCGACCCCAGCCCCATGGCCGTGCCGGTGGAGCAGGCGAACCTCTTCTTTACCCGCAAGGATCTGGATAAGGTCACGAAGTTCAGCAATGACCGCGTGAAGATCGAGTCCGAGCATCCCGGTGCTCCGCCACGCGCCATGGTCACCTTGGACAAACCGAAGCCCAACGACGTGCGCGTCTTCATGCGTGGCAATCCTGCTCGTCAGGGTGATCCCGCGCCGCGTGCCTGGCTGACGATGTTTGGCGGCGAGAAGTTCACTGATGGCAGCGGTCGCCTCGAGCTGGCGAAGAAGATCGCCAGCAAGGACAATCCGCTGACAGCTCGTGTGATCGCGAACCGCCTCTGGCTGCTGCATTTTGGCAAGCCCTTGGTTGGGCAGACGAGTGACTTCGGTGTGCAAACGCCGAAGCCAGTGCAGGCGGAGCTTCTCGATTACCTCGCCGCCTACCTCATGGACAATGGTTGGAGCCTGAAGAAGCTCCATCAGCTCATCCTCACCAGCCGCACCTGGCAGCAGGACAGCGCTGTGACGCAAGAGAAGAGCCTGAAGGATGCTGATAACGACCTACTCAGCCGCTACAACCGCCAGCGGCTCGACTACGAGTCCATGCGCGATGCCTTGCTGCAAGCCAGCGCCGATCTCGATCTCGGCATCACAGGTGGTCGTGCCGTGAGATACACCGAAGTGGGTGCTGATGCCCGCCGCAGCGTCTTCCTGCTCGTGGACCGCTACGATCAGCCGACCGTGCCAGCGATGTTCGACTTTGCGAACTCGGACAGCCATAGCCCGATGCGCTACGTCACCACCGTGCCGCAGCAGGCGCTTTTCCTGATGAACAGCCCCTTCATGAGTCAGCGTGCCAGCAAGGCAGCGGAGAAAACGCCGATCAAAGGTAGCAGCATCGACTCCCAGGCTGTGACTGATCTCTACCACCGCGTCCTGCGTCGTGACCCACGCCCTGAGGAGGTCGAGATGGCTCAGCGCTTCATCGAAGACAGCGAGCAACTCCGCCGCCGCAGCAGTGCTTTTGTTTGGAGCTACGGCTACGCGAAGGTGGAGAAAGACGCCTCCGGACTGCACAAGCTCGGTGCTTTTAAACCCATGCAGCACTTCGGCAAAACGGCGCAGACGAAGAACCGCTGGTTCCCCACAGACACCTTCCCTGACAAGGATTTCGGCCATCTCTTCCTCGCCGCCAACAGCGGGCATCCAGGTCGCGATTTCGCCTCCGTGATGCAGTGGACCTCGCCTTTCGACAAAGAACGCATCCGCCTCAGTGGTGTGCTCAAACGCACCAGCGAAAAGGGCAATGGCGTGCGCGGCATGATCGTCTCCAGCCGCACCGGCGTGATCGTGAACCATCTGCTGAAGCCCGTGGATAGCATCGACCTCAAAGCCGAGATCGAAGTCCAGCAGGGCGAGACGATCTCCTTCGTCGTCGATTCCGAAGCCAGCACCGACAGCGACGGCTACACCTGGATTCCCAAGATCGAGCGCGTGAACAGTGACGGCACTGCCACCATGATCACCAAGTCCGACACCGACTTCTGCGGCCCCGACGCCTGGCCCCTCAACCGCACCAAACCCCAATCCCCACTCTCCCAACTCGCCCAGGTGCTCATGATGTCGAATGAGTTTCAGTTTGTGGATTGAGAGTCGAAGAGCACTTTCCCAGCAACCCTAACCCAGGAGGTTTTTATGTCCGCTTCAGTCATTGATGTCCAAAAGCAAATTGAACTGCTAGACAAGCCAAGCCGCATCCAGATCCTTCATTGGCTGTGGGAGCTTCTAGATCCAGAAGAGTCGGATGCTTTAAGACAGGCAGAGCTTCGCTCCAGTGAGATGGCTACCGGTAGCACAAAAGGAGTTGGTTGGCCGGAAGTGCAGAAGGAACTCGATAAAGCTGTGGAATCAGAGCAGGAATGGCAGGAGCGTATGCTCGCTGAGGCTGACCGTCGTGATGACGAAATGCGTTCTGGCAAGGTCCAAGGACTTAGCCCGGAAGAGTTCTGGCAGAGAGTCGAGGCATCAAAGCGTTTGCGTTGCAGCGCATGAATTACTCTGTCCATCACGAAGCGCAGCACGAATACGACGAGATTCTTGCCTACCTTGAGAAGGTTTCATTGACTGCTGCGGATCGCTTCGAGTTGTCATTTATGACAGCCCTGGAAGCAGCCTTGAAGAATCCATTTCACTATCACTTCGAGAATCGATCCCGCCGTCAGCGCAGAGCGAATATCAAAAACTTCAACCGTCACTTCCTCTACACGGTGGACGAAGTGAATGACCTGATTCGTATCACTGCAGTTAGACATGATCATCAACACCCGAGCTATGGTCTTGATCGAGAATAGCCGTGAATAACCTTTAAATCCCTCCCCCCATGTCCCATCATTCTCTCAATCTCGAAGACCACTTCCTCACCCGCCGTCAGTTGCTGAATCGACTGGGCACTGGACTCGGAGCCTATGCGCTCGGCGATCTCATGGGTGCCAATCAGGCCCAGGCCGCCGGAGTTGATGGCACGAATCCTTTTGGCGTGCGCCAGCCGCATCATGAGCCGAAGGCGAAGCGCGTGATCCACTTCTTCATGAATGGTGGGCCTTCGCAGGTGGATACCTTCGACCCGAAACCGATGCTGGAGAAGTTCGATGGCAAGCCTCTGCCAAGCTCGCTGAAGACGGAGCGCCCGACTGGCGCGGGTTTGAAGTCACCTTTTGCCTTCAAGAAGTATGGCCAGTGCGGCTTGGAGGTGAGTGATCTCTTTGGCAAAACCGCCGCCTATGCCGATGACCTCTGCGTCATCCGCTCCATGTATGCCGATGTGCCGAATCATGAGCCCTCGCTCGGCCTCATGAACTGCGGCGATGGACGACTGCATCGTCCCAGCATGGGTTCGTGGATCACTTACGGACTCGGTTCCGAGAACGAAAACCTGCCCGGCTACATCTCCATGTGTCCGAAAGGCATGCCGACGCGCCGGACGAAGAACTGGCAGTCCGCCTTCCTCCCCAGCATCTACCAAGGCACCTACATCAACACGGAAGACACCGAGGTGGACAAGCTCGTCGAGTTCATCAAGAACGGCTCGCTCGATCTCAAGCAGCAGCGCCGCCAACTCGATCTGCTCCACGCGCTGAATGAAAATCACCTCAAGCAGCGCCAAAACGACCAGCAGCTTGATGCTCGTATCCAGAGCTTCGAGCTTGCCTACCGTATGCAAATGGAGGCCACCGATGCCTTCGATATCAGCAAGGAGCCCGAGTCCGTGCGCAAAGCCTATGGCGAGAACGACTTTGGCCGCCAGACACTGATCGCACGCCGTTTGCTTGAGCGCGGAGTTCGTTTCATCCAGCTCTGGACCGGTGCCGGCCAGCCCTGGGACAGCCACGACGAGATCCTCGACCACGCCCGCCTTGCCAAAGATGTGGACCAGGCCATCGCAGCCTTCATGGGCGATATGAAACAGCGGGGACTCTTTGACGACACCCTCATGATGTGGGGTGGCGAGTTTGGCCGCACACCCGCTGTCGAGCTACCCACGCCCGGTGCCAATGCTGGCAAGCAGCGTGGTCGCGATCACAACCACTACGGCTTCACCTACTGGCTAGCTGGTGGAGGTGCCAAAGGCGGCTACACTCACGGTGCCACAGATGAGTTCGGCTTCGCCGCCATCGAAAACAAAGTCCACGTCCACGACCTGCACGCCACACTGCTGCACATGCTAGGCTTCGATCATGAACGCTTCACCTACAAGTATGCCGGCCTCGACTTCCGTCTGACTGGTGTCAACGAATGCGGCGTGGTTAAGGAACTGCTCGCGTGAGTTCGATCATCGCCGCGCAGCTGGTCGCAGTGGGATGAGGGACGCTCGTAGGCGTGCTTGCCAAAGCACGGAACGTAAGGTGCCTGAATGACGAAGACCTAACTCCGAATAACGAATAACGAAGGTTCAAGCCAGAGCCTCCTCAGCTGACTGGTGATTCGTGAGCTGTTTTCTTTGTCAATCTGGCTTCGAGCTTCTTTCGTCATTTGGTGTTTCGTCTTCATCATTTTCCCCATCTTAAGAAGGGACACGCACGATCCCAAAGGCGCGCCTTACTTTTCCTCTCGCAGGGTGAAGTCGATGCCCTCGGGCCAGCCGTAGGGGGTGGTGGGGGCGGAGGTTGGGGGGTGGAACCAGAGACCGGTGTCGGTGCTGAGGCGCTCGGTGGGAGTTGGGGTCCAGAGGAGTGGGGCGGAAAGGCTGGCACCGGGGGTTTTCAGGGGTACGTGCAGGGGCATTTGCAGATCGTGATTCAGGACGGCGCTGGCAGTGAAGCGGCTACCATCGGCCAGGCGACCGGCCAAGGTGAAGTCACCCGCGCGGCTGAGCTGCCCGGACCAGAGGCTGGGCACGGCGGCGGGAAAGCCGGGCGTGCCTGCGGGTGGTGCGGCGAGCTGCTGGGTGAGTCGGTAGAGTCCCCTGCCCTGCATGAAGACGGAGTCTGCCGGCAGTCGTGGTGTTCGCAGGGCCCCGGTGATCTCAGACCAGGGAGATGCACCGGCACGGCCCTCGGCCATGAGGCTGCCAGTGAGCTGTCGAGTGGCTGGATTGATCTGCAAAGCCAGTCGTAGGTCTGGCAGCGCGGGACGTGGCAGGGCCAGGGTGTTGTCATGCGCCGGGCCAAAGCGAGCGCCGCCGCTGGGATGGAAGAGGCCGCTGATGGACTGCCTGCCATGTCCCAGCCGGACACTGCCGGTGAAGGCCCCAGTGGGGGAAAGGCTAAACGTAAGCAGCCCGTGATTCTCATGCTGCGGGGCCACACCTGACGCGTGTTGAATGCGGGCGGTGTAGGTCCCAACGTTGTCCCTGGCAAAGGGTGACGTGGCAAAGGTGGCCGTAATGGCCAGCCCCTCACGCATGGTGAAGGTGTAGCTTGGGGCCGGTTGACTGAGGCCGTCACTGAGCCAGCGATCCCAGAGGAAACCAGAGCGTGGTGTGGCCCGCAGGGTGTAGCGCCGTCCCACCTCCAGAGAGGCCAGATCCGCAGCGGGAGAAAGGGACACGGACCCGGCGAACGCGGGAACTAGGGTTAGCTGCAGCGGCCGCAGCGGGACGTGGATGAAACGACGTTGGAGCTCATTGGAGACAAGGCCGCGGGCATCCACAGCGCGGATACGGACGCTGTTTTCCCCCGGCACGGCGGGGATGGTGAGCTGGAAGCTGCCCTTCAGTCCATCATCACTCAGGCTGAGCGTGGCGGGGGTAAAGGCCGCGCCATTCACTGCCACCTCCATACGGTCCAGGCCTTTGTCATCTGCCGCCGTGCCGCGCAGGGTGACGGTGCTGGCGACGACACGTGCGGCAGAGGTAGGCGTCTTCAGCGCCACGGTGGGGATCATGTTATCCGTCTCTAAAATCCGCACGGAAGCCGTGGCTGGCAGCCCCAGGGAGGCCGCGCCGGTGACGTCTGTGAGGCGCAGGCTGAAGCGCTCATGCGTTTCCCGACGCCCATCATTATTGAGCCCGATGTCGATGACCCGCTCCGCTTCACCATCGGCAAAGGTGATGACCTCATCCACCGCGCTGTAATCACTGCTGGAGCTGGCGCTGCCATTCCGCGTACGCAGTCGGCAGCTGGCCTCGCCCGTGCGGTCGCCACTACGGCGGAGGGTGATGGTGACCACGGAGGTCTCCTCCACCGCGTCATAGCTGGCGGCGCTGAAGAGGATCTGGCTCGCGCCTGTGGCCTGGATGGGCGTGGTGTGAGTGGCGGTGTTGTTAGCGGTAGAAAGCTCGCCACCACCGCTGACGGCGGCACTCGTCAAGGCCTCTGGCGGCGCGGTTTGGGCGATGCGGACACTGATCAGCAAGGGCGGGAAAGCGGCGGCAGGAGCCAGGCCATCGAGACGACGAGCGCTGACGGTTTCCCCAGCTGCCTGCACGATGCTCCAGCCCACACCGGAGGCCGAAGCAGCGCTCAGACCTGCGGGCAGGGTCAGCGTCAACGAGACCGGCCCTATGCTGGCCACCGTGCCGCGATTCGTCACCGTCAAGACGTAGCTGCCAGTGGCGTTGGTGGTGAAGCTGCCCTGTGGCGCGAGTGCGACCGTGAGGTCTGCCGCCACCTGCACCTCGTAATCCGCCTGGACCAAGGCGCTCCACTCGCCTGCATTGAGAGCACGCACCTTCAGCGTCTGCGGGCCGGGAGTGTTGAGCAAAACGGTGCCGGGTGTGTAAATCAGCGCCGTGGGGCTGAGGGCACCGCCGACGAGGCGCGGGTCGCTGCCATCCAGAGTGTAATAAACCGTTCCACCATGGCCCGTGATGATGATTTCCTCACCGCTCGTAACAGGGCCGCCGAGGTGGCTGAGGGTAGGCGCATCGTAGCTAGGGTAGAGCCCATCCACACGCAACTGCGCCAGCACGAAGCCGCCACGCAGAGGCACATAATCCTCGATGAGTGTGCGCACGGCCTCCAGCCAGTGCAGCCGGGTAAAGGGTGGCTCGCCTCTTGTTTGGGCATCTCCCCAGCGGGCGGACTCAGCGACAATGACCTTGTCCAGCAAGGCCTGGCGAGCGCGCATTCTCTCCTGCAAGGAATTAGGGGTGAACACACCATCAACGAAGAGATGCCGCTGCACGCGATCCGCCCAGAGCATCCGATACTCAGCGTTAGGCCGCAGATCATGGTGGATGAACATGGGATTGTAGGTCTGCGGATTGGTGGGATCAGCACTTTCAAAAGGCCCGGTGCGATCTTCCTCAGGCCAGAAGAAAGTGTGCTCAAAGTCATGCGCCAGAAAGCGGAAGCCGCCGTGGGTGCCGAGGCGATTGCGGACGGCGAACCAATTATTCGCATTGCTATCACCGAGGAAGGCGGAGGTGGCCCCGTCCAGATTGCCGGTCCAAAAGGTCAGGAGCATGTAGTCGATGAGGTTATCCACCTCCAGCAGCACGGGATCAGCCGTGGGGGTGACGCCATCCGCCGCCTTGCCGGAGAGAGCGAAGTAGTTCGCATTCGTGGGCTCAGCGGCATGGGCGCGGGCTTTCAGGCGCAGCTGCTCCCAGGCGTCCAGATTGCCATCGGTCACGCCAGTGATGTAGCCCTGATCCTGCTCGCCCTTGACGGTGTCATAGTCCTCCTTGTTGCCGCCGAGATAGGTCTCGGCAAAGGCTGCCTCGGGGCGCTCATCGGTGGCGTAGAGCCCCCAGTACTGACCGTTGAGATAAAGATGGTAGTAGCGGCTGCGGGTGTGTAGATGCCCCATTGCGCCTTGCAGCTCGCGGGTGGTTTCCTCGCGGATGAAGGTGTTGTTGCCGTCTCCCTGAAACGACCAGGAATAGTTCTGAGAGGTGCGCAGGTCAATCTTGTCGAAGCTGCTGCCGCCGTTATCGCCAAAGAGCGGGTATTGCAGCTTGGAGGCACCGTATTCCCCCCGGAAAAATAAGCGCAACGAGTGCTTCGGATTTCCCCCGCTGCGGCTGAAGCCACCGCGAATGCGCAGGCCGCCATTGATCTCAAATCCACCGTCCGGGCCGGTATCGCCGATCATCTCAATGGAGGCGGGCCGCTCCCAAGCTGAGCCGCGATTGTAGGGGTTCACCCAGATGCCGGAGTCTGGGGAAAAGAGGTTTGGTAAATCCGTAACGATGGAGATGGTGGGGATGGCTCGCAGGGCGGATTTCACTTTGTCCACACCGCCGATCTGCGGGTTGCGGCTGTTCACCACAAAGGCGTCCATGCCATAGTCCGCCACCTGATCATTCACGGTGCCTGTGGGCCAGCCCGTAGCCGGACGTTTGCCCGAGCTAGACTGACGGATGATGTCATCCAAAAACAAATAACTCTGCGTCAGCAGCGGCGCAGGACGAAAGCCGCTCTTGTAGGCGATGGCCCGCACGATGCTGGTCTTGGCGATATTCACCGCGCCTGTATAGACAAGGCCATGTGTGGCCGTAGGCGTGGAGCCATCCAGCGTGTAGCGGATGCTGGCACCGACAGTCTCAGTGCTCAGTCTTAAAGCGATGGCTGACTGATAAAAGCCGTGCTTGTGACTGAAGACCAGCGGGGCCACGTCGCCAGCATTGGCGGGCACATTATTCCGCTGCCCTGGCGTGGCGGTAACGGCCCCATCCACCGGCCGGAAAAACGCGGTATTGCCCGCTAGTCCGGCCGTGACACTCAGCTCTGGCAGAATGAGGAAGGAGGCGTCACTGCGGCTGATATTGAAACCCTGGATGGCCAAAACATTGCGACCACTGACCAGCAGCGGCAGATGCGCCGTGAGGTCGATCACCTCCGGCTCCAGCGTCTCGATCACACTGCGCTCGACATTGGCAACGGCCTGAAAACCGGGCTCCGCAGGCGCATTCCGCCGCGCCACCTCCGTGCCATTCAGGTAGGCCACAAAGCCGTCATTGTAACGCATCTGGAGCGTCAGGCCGCTGAGTGTGCTGGCACCGCTGACGGTAAAAGGTAGGCGCACGTAGCAGCTTGTCTGCTTTCCTTGCATGGCGGACTTCACGCTGGTTTTAACTATGGCAGCGTTGCTGCTCGTACTGCCCAGAGGCGAGGTCAGCACCGGCAGTCCACCGGGGGCACCGACCAACTTAAAATCGGGGTCCCAAGTTGTGTCCGTGCCTGCTTTGGCAAAGAACTCCACACAGTCACCACCGCCACCTTCCCACATGATGATCTCCACCGTGTGCGGTCCGGCGGTGAGGCGGACGGGCTCGCTGAGGTGATCTTCAGGCCCGTGATTGCTGTCATCCGTCATTACGGCATTGCCGTCGATCTTGATCCTGCCGCCGTCATCGGAGTTCAGACCAAAGACATAATCCCCCTCCGCCGGGATGGTGATGATGCCGGAGGCCTTCAGCGCATAGGGCTCGGCCGTGCCGTTTGGCAGCTCCAGATTGTCAGGGTAGTTACCTTCCCCGCCATCACCGAGGTGATTGATCCATGGCGCGATGACAGTGGCCTCACTCAAAATGTTAGCGTGACCTTTGGGCAATGCCAGCAAGGCCTCGCAGGAAGCGATGGTATAGACCCCGCCAAACTCAGGCCTAGCCGCGACCTGACGCAGGGTAAAGCCGGGCACGCCGACGCCAAAGCCGACCCCCGTTTTACCACTGGCCCAGCCCACATCGTCAAAGTTCCGCTCCGTCCAGCGCAGGCCCGAGGCGTCATTCGTCGGCACCCGATACTTCACCGCAGCCCCCGCACTGACGACGGTCCGCCCAGTGAGATTCAGGCCGTAACTTTCATCATTGGCCTGAGCCGGATACAGCGGTGAAAACTCATGCTCCACCGTTTCTCTGTCCGGCTTCACCAGCGCCAGATACTCGCCCGAGGCACTCAGGCTGAAATTGGTATGCAGCGGCAGCTCCGGCGCGGTGCGATTTTTGCTACTGGCCCAGACCAGCAGGACTTGGCGAGACTCGATCGTTACCGCCGGAAAGGTCCAGCGATCCAGATCCTTGGCCGAGTCCGTGAGATGCCAGCCCGTGAGATCCACCGCCGCGCTGCCGGGATTGTAGATCTCGATCCAATCCGAAAAGTCTCCATCTTCATCGGCGAGCGTGGTCTCGTTATTCGCCATGAACTCGGAGATGACCAGCGTCTGCCGTGGCGGAAACTTCGTCATCAAAGACACCGCGCCACTTTGACCTGAGTCACTCACTGCCGGTGCGGCCACACTGAGAAAGTGACCGTAGCCCTGGCGATGCACGCCTTTCTGCAAAATGACGCCCCTGTAAGCTGGAGCGGAGCCATCTGGCAGTGTCACCTTGCCGCTGAAGACTCCCGTCTTGGCGCTGAGCTTCAGTGTGTAACCGGCACCGGCGGCAGGCAGCAGTCGCACTTGATTCTTGATGCTCACGCTCAGCTCCTTAGTAAGCGACTTCTTCAGCCCCCCGTCGGTAAAGTCTAGCCGCGCATTGGCCCCGATAACATCACTGAGATCAGGCAAGACGCTCTCACCCGCTGGGGAGCTGAACCGCGCCCCTGAGAAAGACAAGGTCAGCCCCTCTGGCCAGCCAAAGGGGTGGTGCGTCGCCGCAGAGCGCGCTGGCTTGAACCAATGCAACATCTGCCCAGCCACATCGGTGTCTGGCAGCTCATGATCCACCGTCAGCCAGCCATTCAGCGAGCCCGCACCGCGCTCCAAACTGACAAACAGAGGCAGCCGCAGATCCGCACTCAGCGCTGAGCTGGCAGTGATCTTGGAGCCATCCGCCAAAGTGCCAGCGAGGCTGACCGAACCCGCGCGGCTCGTCTTCATCGTGCCCACCGAGTGCCCCTGTGGAAACTGATCGGGCTGGAGCCCGTTGATCTGCGGTGCCGGAGGCATCTGCCAGGTGTAAAACGCCGACGGTGCGGAACTGGACGGTGATTTGCCATCAAAAGCCTGACGCCCTGCCTGAAACGCCGACAGAGGCTCCATGCCATCCCGAGTCAGCCGCTGGAGACTGCCCGTGATCTCGCGAGCAGACGTCGGATTTAGCTCGACCGACCAAGACAGTCTGCCAGCAAAGGAGGGCGACTGGACGAGCAGCACCGACTCAGCCTGCGCCGCACCAAAAAACGCACGGCCCGTGTCATCCACCTGCCCCACAAACGGCAGCCATGCGCCCGCGATGCGCAGATGGCCGCTGAATTTCCCCGAAGTCGCCAGGGTGATGTCGATCGCCCCCACGCTGGCATGAGATGGCGTCACCCCAGCCTCGGCCCTGAAGAGCCCGCTGTAGCGCCCTGACACCGCTTTAGGCAGCGCCCAAAGCTCAAGAGGCACCACGAGGAAAAGCAGGATAAGCGCGGCGACAGCGTGGTAGCGAACAAAAAGCATAGGAAGACTCACAAATCTTTGTCTTGTTTGAGCCAATCCTGACAAGGAATTCAAGCACAAAGCTGTTTACTTCGAAAATAGCGGGAAAGACCGCCCAAAGCTGACTGTAGAAAAGAGCGGCAGGTTGGCCGTGAACAAGAATCTTCACGGCCCGCCCTTGCCTCTTACCCGTCTCCATGCAAATTCGCTGCCCCATGTCTGATTACCGCCCCCTGAAAACCGTCTTGCTTGCCATGACCGCCCTCTCCGCCTCAGCGGCAGAGAAGGTGGACTTTAACAAACAGGTCAAGCCTATCCTCGAAGCCGCCTGCACACATTGCCACGGTGAGGAGAAGGATAAAGGTGACTTCCGCCTGCACACGAAGGAAGACATGATCAAGGGCAACGAAAACGGCCTCGGCCTCACCGCCGGAGATCCCAGCAAGAGCGCCATCTACACCACCCTGATCCTGCCGCATGACGATGACATGGTCATGCCGCCTGAAAAAGAAGGCCTGCTGGACAAGAGCCAGATCGAAGTCGTCAAAAATTGGATCGCACAAGGTGCCGACTGGCCCGCCGGAGTCACCCTGGGCGTGAAACCCCGCATCGACTTCGTGAAGCACATCCAGCCCATTCTGGAAATGAACTGCGTCAGCTGTCACAACCCTGAGAAGGACAAGGGTGACTGGATCTTGACCACCAAGAAGCAGGCCTTTGAGACCGGTGAAAACGCACCAAACATCGTCGCCTTTGACCTCGCCAAAAGCGCCATCTATCACCTCACCACCCTGGGTGAAGATGAAGACGATCTGATGCCACCGAAGAAAAGCGGCGGCCCCCTGGCCAAAGATGAGATCGCCATGCTGAAAGGCTGGATCGAGCAAGGCGCTGTCTGGCCAGACGACATCAAGCTCAAGGCCCGTGAAAAGAAAGCTGCCACCACCAACAATCCTGACACCCTGGAACTGGTGAAAAAGATCCACGCCTTCATCGTCCAGACCTCGAAGGAAAAAAGTGAAGCTGACATGAAGAGCTACGACGCCAAAGTCCCCAAGACCGGTGCCGCCTACTCCATGGTCGCCATCAAAGGCGGTGAATTTCTCATGGGCAGCCCCGCCGCTGAAGCCGGCCGTATCGACGACGAAGGCCCGCAGGTGAAAAAGCAGATCAAGCCCTTCTGGATGGGCAAATACGAAGTCACCTGGGATGAATACGAGCCCTTCCAACTCACCAGCGAAGGCCGCAACAAAGACGGCAGCCGCAAAGTCTGGAGCCCGAACGACAAGCCCGAAGACCTCATCAGCCAGCCCACCCCGCCCTACCAGCCAATGGACTTCGGCATGGGCCGAAACGGTTTCCCTGCCATCTGCATGACCCAACATGCCGCGAACAAATATTGCCAATGGCTCAGCGCCCAGACCGGCCACTTCTACCGCCTGCCGACCGAGGCCGAGTGGGAATACGCCGCCCGCGCTGGCACCACCACCGCCTACTTCTTCGGCGATGACGCCTCCAAGCTCGGCGAATACGCCTGGTATTTTGATAACGCGCCTAACTTCCAATACAGCGTCATCGGTAAGAAAAAGCCGAACCCATGGGGTCTCTACGACATCTACGGCAACGTCTGCGAGTGGTGCATGGATCAATACTCTGAAGGCACCTACCAGTCCTGGGCTGCCGATGCCGCTGGTGGCAAACTGGGCAACACCTGGATCAAATCCAAAACCCCGTATCCACACGTCGCCCGTGGCGGCACCTATGACGACGATCCAGAAGTCTGCCGCAGCGCCGCTCGTAAACCCTCCGAGCCCGGCTGGAAGCAGCAGGACCCGCAGCTACCGAAGAGCATCTGGTATCTCACCGACGCCACTTGGCTAGGCTTCCGCATCGTCCGTCAGCTGGAGATCCCGACCGTGGAAGAAATGTATTCCGCCTGGAACAACGGCGTCGCCCGCGAGTAACCCGCACAGGCCCAAAAATTCAGCCTCCCCTCCAGCGATCCTGGGCGGGAGGCTTTTTTGTGCCCCTATTCCCAGCCCCTTGGACTGCGTGCAGCCTGCTGCCGCTCTACCCAGGCAGCCTGCTGCCGTCAAAGTCCCTGTGGACTACCGAAGCTGAAACACCATCGCCTAGTCGATAACCTCTATGCCGTGAAGAAAGTCTGTCGGCCCTCCCGCCAGCAGGCTGGCTTACAAAAAGCGGCAGCAGGCTGCCCGCACTCCAAAGGCTTTGCCTCGCTTCATCATCCGTAACACCTCACAGCTAGCGATGTTAAAGGCTCTGAGAGGGGCGGGGGCACTCATGCCCGCTGGTCTTTGCATGATGGCAGGATGCCCTCACCCTTTGTGGCTCGGCGGCGTGGTTTTTGACGGGAATCCAATCCGAAGGGGCCGCGAGTGATCACGAATGTCATGGCACAGGGCTTGGATTCCTCTGCCAACTTTGTCCTGCTGACTTGGATTGGAAGTTGCAAAACCACCCCAAGAAGGAGGGACGACGGTAAGTCGGCTCACATCGCCCAAGCACGGCGGGTAGGAGTAGGCACCATCGGTTTTGCTCTCGCTCGCAGAGACGGACTGTGGAAAGGTGGAACGGAATCGCACACTTGTTGCGTTCTGATCGAAGTTTAGTCTTGTCCCGGCGCGTCGTCCTGAGCAGACTGAGCGTTCACCTTTTTCTGTGCCAACCATGAAAGTCCGTCACCTCACCTGCCTCACTTTAACCCTGCTGCTGCCAACTCTGGCCTCCGCTGAGATGCGGAAATGGAAAAACAAAGCCGGGGTGGAGATCGACGCCGAAATGACGGCAGTGGACATCACCGCCCGCACCATTACGATCAAGAAAGCTGACGGCCAGAGCTTCACCATCCCGATTGATGCCCTGAGTGATGCAGACAAAGCCTTTGCCGCCGCCGAATGGAAGAAGATGCAGGCGGCTCCCGCCGCCGCCCCAGCCGCCGGTGCCCCAGCGAAACCAGCCGCACCTGCGGCGGCCCCCGCTGCTCCTGCCGCCAGCACCAAACCCGCGCCACCGAGACCTGCCATCAC